>NZ_JBHTLQ010000019.1:0-68357 GCF_042679085.1 Phenylobacterium conjunctum
TCTGGTTAGGACTATCTGCTAGAGCGCCGCCGCCTGCGTTTCTCTTTCCAATTCAACGATGTCAAAGACCGTGACCGACTTTCGTCCGCCCCACTGTTTAGCGCCGGTGGCCGGCGGAGGCGGCTATCTATTGGGGCCACCCTTCCCTGTCAATCGGTCCTTTCGGACTTTTTTCACCGCCGCTCAGGAGACCCGAACACTTGGCAAAAACCGCTCCGGGGGCCGCCGAGGGGCTTCCCTCATCAGTCCGTTACGATTCGATTGAGGCTGCGGAACCTAAAGGGCAGACCCGGAAAAATCAAGACCCAATCTACTAGGCCCTGCCTCCCCGCGCCCCCGAGACTCGAAGGTCCCGGCCGCGGCGGTGTATCTGGGTGTCGGAGCCCCCTGCGTCAACCTTTCATCTGCGCGAGGGCCGTCGCACTTGTGGATGAAGCGCGCGAGGCCGTAGAGATGACCAGCGCGTCGGTTGGGGAAGGAAGGCCGTAAGATGCTGTCTCAAAAGGCCCGTTACGGACTGCGCGCCCTTGTCGAACTGGCGCGGGCGGACGGCGCCCAGCTGACCTCGGCGGAACTGGCCCTGCGCGCCGACGCCCCCCGCAAGTTTCTTGAAGCCATTCTTCTGGAGCTTGCCCGCAATCGCATTGTGGTCAGCCGGCGCGGCAAGTTCGGCGGCTATATCCTGGCCCGCCAGCCCTCGGAGATCTCCTTCGCCGAGGTGATCCGCATCGTCGACGGCCCGCTGGCGCTTGCGCCCTGTGTCAGCCGCACGGCGTTCCGAAAGTGCGATGACTGCCCGGACCTGGCGACCTGTTCCCTGCGCGAGGCCCTCTTGCGGGCCCGCGACGCCACGGCGTCCGTGCTGGAGGGCTACAGCCTGGCCGACGCCGCCGTCGGCCAGGGCGCCGAAGTCTTCGCCTGAACCCCGGCGTCAGCCGTTGATATAGGCCTTGAGGTTGTCGGCCTCGGCCTCGACCTCGGAGATCTTGCTCTTCACCAGGTCGCCGATGGAGACGATGCCCAGCAGGCGCGTCCCTTCCACAACCGGCAGGTGACGGATCCGCCGATCGGTCATGCGCGACAAGAGCGCGTCCACCGTCTCGCCCGGACTGGCGAACTGAACCTCGCGGGTCATGAAATTGGCCACCGGTTGGGACAGGGCCCCTGCCCCCAGCTCGGCCACGCCACGAACGATGTCGCGCTCGGACACGATCCCGGCCACCGCATCATTTTCAAGAACCACCATGGCCCCGACCCGCCGCGAATGCAGCAAGGCGCAAACCGCGCCCAGGGTCTCGCTCGGGACCGCCGTGAAGACCAGGTCGCCCTTGGACTTCAGGATCTGAGATACCAGCATCGAACGCTTCCTCCCTTATCCTCTTTGAAGGGAGCGTCGCTCAGCCCGCCCGGCAAATCAATCAGTTATATGGCGGGCCGCCAGCCAGGCGAACGGGCCGGCCAGGACCAGGCCCGCGGCGTAGCCGAAGAGGTGCGCTTCCCAGGCCACCGGCGCCGAGCCCATGCCGGGCGCAAATCCCAGCACCGCCACCACCAGGTTCACCACAATCCAGGCCAGGCTCATGCCGATGACCGGCGGACTGAGAATCGGCCCCATCCGCCCCTGGCCGCCGATGATCCGCGCGCCGGCCGCCATCAGGCCTGACACCGCCCCCGAGGCGCCGACCAGCAACACCTCCTGGCCCGGATGCACCAGGGCGAAGCCCAGGCTCGAGAGCGCGCCGCAGCAAAGATAAAAGAGCGCCAGCGCCGCCACGCCCTCGCCTCTCAACCCGAAGGCGCGGGCGACGGGGGTTCCGAACGCCAGGGCCATGGCGGCGTTGACGATGGCGTGGGTCCAGCTTCCCGACAGAAAGAGCGCTGTGAACAAGGTCTCAAAGCGCCCCGCGTCCAGGGCCGCGGGCGAAAAGGCGAACCGGCTGATCACCTCAGGCCCCGCGAACCCTTGCGCCGCGTAGCCGCCCAGAATCACCGCTGCCAGCAGGACCGCCGGCCAAGGGGCGTTGAAGATGGGCTGCCGCTCGTCGCTCATTGCCTGTTTCCCACGCTCACCATTGCCCACTCTGGGCCGCAAAACTTGGCCCCGCCGGGCTCGCTCTTAACCAAAAAGCCAGGACCTTTAACGTTTAGTGCCCGCTGAACGCTATCGGCGCCCCAGGACCTGGGGCCTCACGTCCGCGCGGAGTTATAGAAGTCACCATGGCCGTCGCATCCCCCGCCGCGCCCGTCCTTCGCCGCATGGCCTGTGGGCTCGCCCTCGGCTTCGCCTTCTGTGCTCAGGCCCACGGCCAGCAGATGGGCAGCAATTCCGCCGACTACAACGCCGGCTACGGCCGGGTGGCCGGGTCGGAGAACCGACCGGTGGATGTCTCGACCCGTGACGGCAATGGCAACCGCGTCATCGTTGACGGCCTGATCCTCACCGGCGAGGACCAGTCGACCTTCTCGCGCACCACCGGCGTGTTCGATTCCTACACCGGCGTGGGCGCCCAGGGAGGCGCGACCGCGATCGGCAACAGCCTCGTGGTGGTGACCCAGGGCAACTACAACACGGTCATCGTCAACTCGACCCAGACCAACACCGGCAATGTGAGCGCCAGCGCCACGGCCTCGAGCGGCGGCGTCGGCAATGGTCAATAAGTCCCGACTCATGAAGGTCACGGCGCTGCTGACCGCCAGCGCCCTCGCCCTGGCCGGCTGCGCGACCCCGGTCGCCGGCCCCAGCGGCCAGTACGCCCACGCCATCGGCACCGCGCCGGTGACCGCCAACCCGACCCCCTACTCGGCCGCCCTGGTCTGCATGGCGGGCTATGCGCGCCAGACCCATCTGGTGGCGCCGCGCATCGCCGTCGGCCGCATCGCGGACTACACCGGCAAGTCGGAAAGCGACGGGTCGGGCCGCAAGATCACCCAGGGCGCCTCGCTGATGGCCATGTCGGCCTTCGCCAAGGCGGGCATGCCGCTGGTGGAGCGCTTCGACACCTCGGTCTCCGAACTCGAGCTGAAGTACGCGAATAACAAGCTGATTTCGGACGCGCCGAACCCGAAGCCGGACCAGCCCGCGGACTATCGCAAGATCCTGGCGGGCCAAGTGCCGGGCTCGGACTTCTATGTGGCGGGCGGCGTCACCGAGCTGAACTTCAACATCCGCTCGTCAGGCTTCGATGTCGCCGGCGGCGATCCGGACGCCACGGACCTGAAGGGCACGTTCCGCGGGCGCATGTTCATCATGAACATCGGCCTGGACCTACGCCTGATCAACACCCGCACCCTCGAGGTGGTGGACGTCATCTCCTACCAGAAGCAGGTGGTGGGCCGCGAAGTCGGCGCCGGCATCTTCGATTTCCTGGGCGGCAACGTGTTCGACGTCTCGACCGGCGCCGGCGCCCTGGAGCCGATGCAGCTGGCGGTCCGCTCCCTGGTGGAGCGCGCCGTGGTCGAGATGACCGCCAATCTCTACGGCATGCCCGGTCCCCGGGCCTGCCTGGCCACCGACCCGCTGGGCGACGGCACGGTCGGGATCACTGGCGGCTATGTGCCGGCCTACAACAACCTGGGGACCAACAATGGCGAAACGCGGGCTGATCCTTCTCGCTGGAACGCTCGCCGGGATTCTGCCGTGCGGGACCGCTACTAGTCAGACCAGCACGGTCCTGAACAACCAGGTCCAGCTCGGCGACGTGTTCGCCGACCAGACGCTGAATGTCGTCACGGTAGACCAGCAGACCTCGGCCACCACCGGCGCCACCGCCAACAGCTTCGAAGCCGCCAGCAACGGCTCGAACGTGGACATGCGCTCGAACCAGTACGCCAATGGCGGCGTGGCCTCGAACACCCTGCTGAACGTGGGCGCCTATTCCGGTGCGGCCACCAACCTCAGCACGGGCTCCACCGGCAACTCCGGCCACGCCGAAGTCACCGGCGCGACCCTGACCGGCGTCTACAGCCAGTTCACCTCGGCCCAGCCGATCTCCAGCGTCAGCCACATCGAAGCGCCCGACGCCGAGGGCGGCGATGTCACGGCCTCGAGCCAGGCCCAGGGCAACACCCAGTCCTTGGCGGTCAATTACGGAACCGCCGGCGTGCGGGTGAACCAGTCCAATGAGGCCCAGGTCACCTCGGACGGCGGCGGGGTCTATGGCGTGGTCTGGGGCACGGCCAAGTATGACGCCGCCACCGTGGGCAACAATGTCAGCTATGCGGGCGCGTCCGGCTCGGGCGCGGCGATCGCCACCTCGCAGAACAACACCGCCGTGCTGGGCCAGGCCACCCAGTTCACCGCCTTTGGGCAGGTCCAGGACGGCCAGACCACGGCCACCATCGCCGGCAACAATGTCAGCGCGGTCAACAATGGCTTCGTGCTGAACGCCAATGTCCAGCAGTACAACTCCGCCTATCAGCGCGCCCAGGCCGAGACCTCGGCCTATAATTTCGGCGCGGTCGCCGCGACCGCGAGCGGGGTCGGCAACACGGCCCTCTTGGGCGATATCGGCGGCGAGATCATCATCGACGCCAGTCAGATCAACGACGTCGGCGGGATCGATGCGGTCGCCTCCACCACCGGCCAGGACGGCTATGACGGCCAGGCCACGGCCGTCGCCACCGGCAACGCGATCACCGGCTATGCCTGCGCCGACTGCAATGGCCGCTTGACCGCCAATTCCAGCCAGGTGAACGGCGCCGACGTGGGCGCGACAGCCACCACCACCATGAACGGCTCCGTCCGCTCAGCGACGGGGATCGCGACGGCGGTGGGCAACACCGCCACCTATTATCTGAGCAAGCCCTCCGGCCAGTAGGTCCTGCGGCCGCCTTGTTCCTGCCTTGCGCCGGTCACGGCGCGCGGTGCAGGGTGCGCGCCCTTGTAGTGACCTGAACGGAATTCCGGATGCTCCGACCGCTGCGTACGGCGCTGGCCCTGGCCGCGACCTTCTCGCTTTCCGCCTGCGCGGTCCCGCATCTTTCCCTGCCCAAGCTCCCCAGCTTCGGTCACCGTCCCGCCGCCGAAGCCCCCGCCAAGCCTGAACCGGCGGCCAAGCCGGCGCGCAAGGCCTTCAAGCTGCCCGCCCTGCCCCACCTGTTCGGCAAGACGTCGCCGGCCGGCCCGTCTGAAACCGCGGCCCGCCTCAAGCCTGGGGAATGGGCTCAGGCGCGCTCCGACATCGCCGCCGACCCGGATTTCCGCTTCGGATCCCTGCCGAACGGCATGCGCTACGCCATCCGCAAGCAATCGATCCCGCCGGGCCAGGCGGCCCTACGCCTGCGGTTCGACGCGGGCTCGCTGATGGAGTCGGACGACCAGGCGGGCCTGGCGCACTTCCTGGAGCACATGGCTTTCAACGGTTCCAAGGCCGTTCCGGAAGGCGATATGGTCAAGATCCTGGAGCGGCTGGGCCTGGCCTTCGGCGCCGACACCAACGCCTCCACCGACTTCAACCAGACGATCTACAAGCTGGACCTGCCGCGCACCGACGCCGACACGGTCGACACCTCGCTGATGCTGCTGCGCGAGGCCGCCGGCGAGCTGACGATCGACCCCGGCGCGGTGGACCGCGAGCGCGGGGTGGTGCTGTCCGAGGAACGCGCCCGGGATACGCCGGCCTATCGCGTGTTCAAGTCGCGCCTGGATTTCTGGTTGAAGGGTCAGCGTCCGCCCCAGCGCCTGCCGATCGGCAAGGTGGAGGTGCTGCAAACCGCACCGGCCAGCCGTATCGCCAGCTTCTATCACGCCTGGTACCGGCCCGAGCGCGCCGTGCTGGTGGCGGTGGGCGACTTTGATCCCGCCGAGATGGAGGCGCGCATCAAGGCGAAGTTCGGCGACTGGAAGGCGCAAGGCCCCGCGCTGCCCGAGCCGAACCTGGGCGTCGTCGCCAGGCGCGGCCCGGAGGCCCGGCTGGTGGTCGAACCCGGCGCGCCGCTGTCCATGCAGATCGCCTGGATCGCGCCGCCGGATCTGGCCCTCGACAGCCAGGCGAAGCGTCGGCGCGATCTGATTGAACGACTTGGCTTTTCGGTCTTGAACCGCCGGCTGTCCAGCATCGCCCGCAGCCCGCAACCGCCCTTCCAGGGCGCGGGCGCCTTCAAGAGCGACCAGTATGACGCGGCCGAGCTGACCCTGCTGACGGTCAACGCCGATCCGACACGCTGGCGCGAGGCGTTGAACGCCGCCGAGCAGGAACAGCGGCGCGCCCTGCAATACGGGGTGCGCCAGGACGAACTCGACCGCGAGATCGATGAACTGCGCGCCGGTCTCAAGGCCGACGCGGCAGGCGCCTCGACCCGCACGCCGTCGGAGCTGGCCGGTGAGGTGATCTCCAGCCTCGATGACGACGAGGTGGTCACCAGCCCCGCCCAGGACCTGGCCGAGTTCGAGACCGTGGTGAAGGGCCTGACCGCTGAGCAGGTGTCCGCCGCCCTGAAGGCCGCCTTCAAGGGTGACGGCCCGCTGATCTTCATGACCTCGCCCAAGCCCGTCGAGGGCGGCGAGGCTGCGCTTCTGGCCGCCTACAAGGCTGCCTCCGCAGCGGAGGTGTCGGCGCCCAGCGCGCCGGTGACCATCGCCTGGCCTTACGAGAGCTTCGGCGCGCCGGGCAAGGTGGCTGAAACCCGCGATGTCGCCGACCTGGACACCACCTTTGTCCGCTTCGAGAACGGCGTGCGCCTGACGGTGAAGCCGACCCACTTCCAGGACGATGAGGTTCTGGTGCGGGTCAATGTCGGCGGTGGCCGCGTCAGCTTGCCCAAGGACCGGCCAAGCCTGAGCTGGGCCTCCGGGGCCTTCATCGAGGGCGGGCTGAAGCAGATCAGCGCCGAGGATATGGAGCGTGTCCTGGCCGCCAAGATGTACGGCGCGCGCTTCAGCGTCGCCGACGAAGCCCTTGTTTTGTCCGGGGAAACCCGCACCGACGACCTGGAAACCCAGCTGCAGATCCTGACCGCCTATGTCGCCGAGCCCGGCTGGCGGCCAGAGGCGTTCCAGCAGGTGAAGAGCCGCGGCAAGACCATCCACGATCAGTTCGAAGCCACCGACGGCGGGGTGCTGTCCCGCGACCTGGCGGTCCTGATCCACGGCGGGGACGCCCGCTGGGCCTTCCCGACCCGGGACCAGATCGCCCAGGCCAAGCTGGACGACTTCCGCAACCAGGTGGCCCCCGACCTCGCTACCGGCCCCATCGAGGTGGTGATCGTGGGCGACATCACTGCGGAGAAGGCTGTCGACCTGGTCGCCCGGACCTTCGGCGCCCTGCCCGCACGCCCGGAGCGGCCCGCCGCGGCCTCCGACCAGTTGGCGGTCGGGTTCCCGGCGGCGACGCCGGAGCCCCTGACCCTGACGCACAAGGGCCGCGCCGATCAGGCGATCGGCTACCTCGCCTGGCCCAGCACCGACTTCTGGGCCGACCCGCAAGGGGCTCGCGATGCCGCGGTGATGGGTGAGGTCCTGGAGCTGCGGCTGATCGACGAGCTGCGCGAGAGCCAGGGCGCCACCTACTCGCCCCAGGTCACCTACAACCACAGCCAGGTCTGGCCGAACTGGGGCTATGTCTCGGTCAATGTGGAGATCCCGCCGGAGAAGCTGCCGGCCTTCTTCGCCGATGTCCGCAAGATCGCCGCCGCCCTGCGGACCGCGCCGCCCACCGCCGATGAACTGGAACGCGCGAAGAAGCCCCGCCTGGACCAGATCGAGAAGGCCCAGGCCACCAACGGCTACTGGCTGGGCGAGCTGTCGGGTGCGCAAGGCGACCCGCGTAAGCTGACCGCCCTGCGCGCCATTATTCCCGGCACGGAGCGGGTCACGGCCCAGGACGTCCAAAAGGCCGCCCAGCGGATCCTCAAGGACGACCGCATGTGGATGCTGCAGGTGAAACCCGAGGCGAAGTAGACGGCCGAGACTAGGCCGGCGGCTTGGCCGCGCCGCCATCCACGTCGAAGCCGACCTGGCGCAGGCTTTGGACCAGCTGGCCGAAGCGCTGGTTGATCTTCACGCCGGCGCTCAACAGGGCCTCCGACTGCATGTAGGTCATGGAGGACAGATAGCCCCCGCGCACGGACTCGCAGCGGTCGAGTTCCAACATCCGCGTCACCCGCCGCCGCATGGTCTCTCTGGGGATCGACAGGCGCTGGGACAGTTCGGCGATGGTGACCGGCCGGCGGACGGTATCCGGCGGCGGCGTGTCGGCGCTGGAATAGCGCCAGGCGATTTCGGGATCGCGGACGATGGGATCGGCGTTGGCGATCATCATCGCCGTATAGACCAGGGCGTCCAGCATCGAGCCATGCGGCTCCACGCCCGCCTCCAGGACGCGCAGGATGAAGTCTTCGACCAGTTGGCCGACCTCGAGGTCCAGCCTGGAGGCGTCAACGGACACGTGGGTCGGGGCCGGCACGTTGGCGACCAGATCCACCCCCAGCGCCTTCAACTCGGCGATGGTGACGACCACGGCCTGGGCGGTGGCCCGGCAGGCGTCGCGGACGTCCGGACCGTCCAGCACATGGGGCGCGGCGGCCACGCCCTGGGCGCTGACCCGGACCACATAGCCCCGGTCCTCGAGCTCCAGGATCTTCCGGCGGGTGGTCTCGTAGGGAAGCATCAGCGACTGGGCGATGGCCCGCACGCTGACGGAACGCGCCGCCTGGCCGGCGCGGGTCGCCTGGCGAACGGCCAGGAAGATCATGGCGCGCACGAAGTCGCGGTCATGCACCGCAATCAGCCGCGCCGCCTCTTCGACCAGGAACCGGCTGACACACCGGAACACCAGGCGCGAAATGCGGCGTCTCTGGTCCCCGTCTCCGGTCTCCGTCGTCACGCTTCACTCCCCCGAGGGCTGGCCGATTCGGCCTTTGTGCTCTCGGTGTCTAATAGACCGTGCCACCCACCCCGCCGTCGAGGCTCATCGTCGTCGCAATCGTGCTCGACTCCGTACGATCCTCCTCTTCGCGGTAGGCGGTGTAGGTCTCGGTCAGGGTCATGGTGAGAATCTTGATCCCGGCGCCGAACCGGCGAAGCAGGGAGCGCTCGTTGCAGTCGCGCGCCGGCTTCTGGGGCCGGCATTCCACCTTGCCGCCGGCGCCATGGTACAGGGCGTCGTTCTTCCGGCAGGTCAGGGTCTGGCCGCCGGAGAAGTCAGCCTGGCCCTTGTACTCGGCGATGGTGGCCTGCAGCCACGTCCCGGCTATGCAGCGATAGAGCTCGCCGTCATAGACATCGTCGATGTCGCGGTCGGGCGTCACCTGAGAGGCCGGGTGGGGAATGGTCCGGTCGTCGATACACACCGCCTGGATCACCACGCGCTTGGTGCGGGTGCGGGTCGCTTCATAGGCCGTGCGCTTCAGGCGCCGGCCGGTATCGACGTTCAGGCCCTGGATCACGCCGCTGGCCATGGGCGGCATGTAGCCGCCACCGCCCCCCCCGCCGCCGTAATAGACCGTGCTACCCGAGCCGGAGCCCGCACCGGCCGAGGAGCCCGCGTTCGAGGCGGCGTTAGCGTTGGCGATGGCCACGCTGACGCTCGAGACATTGATGTTGATATTGTTGCGGAAATTGTTCGTCGTGTCGCAGCAGGTGGGCGGCGGCGACGGCGGCGTGCAGCAAGGCGGCGTGGGCGCCGTGCAGCAGGGTGGGGTCGGCGCAGTGCAGCAGGGCGGCGTGGGCGTCACGCAGCTGTTGCAGTCGCCCGCCGCGGCCGGAACCGAGCCGCCGAGGAACAGGAGGGTGAGGCCCAGCAGGACGCCAAGGAAACTGGTTCGCTTGATCAAGGGTCGCTTGGTCATGGGGCGGCCCCTCCTCGTCGGGCCTGGCCGTTAAGCATGCAAGAACCGCGCCGTGCAGACGCGCCCTCGCCTCTACGCCGCGCCCGCCTGTCCCGATCCGGAACATCCGGGTTTGGCCCGTTTGTCGCCTGCAAGCCCCATGCGGTCGCCTTTGGCCGCGCAGGGGCTTGTTTGGCGATGTCGATGTTCCATTCAAATACGGAACGGTTGATAGACTATTGGCGTAGCCGCCGCGGCGAGGCGCGCCTGCCGACCCGCATGGCCGTCGACCCAGCCGATTTCTCCGACATTGTGGCCCAGACCTTCATCCTGGGACGGGTGGCGACGGGCATCTATCCGATCCGCCTGGCCGGCGCCTTCCTGGGCGAGCTTCACCAGCGCGACCTGCGCCAGCAGAATGCGCTCAGCCTGTTCCGCGAGCGCGACAAGCTGGAGGTGAAGGCGGCGCTGGAAGCCTCCCGCCGTCGGCCTGAGCCCCTGGTGGTCACCGTCGAGGTTCCCACCGACGGCCCCTCCATGAACATGGAGATCCTGTTCGCGCCCCTGGCCGGCACCGAGACCTCTCCCGAGCGGTTCCTCGGTCTCTATCAGCCGCTGAACATGGTCTCGCGCCTGCGCGGCCTGCCAGCCCAGGAGTTCGCGGTTCGCAACCTGGTCGGCATGAGCCCCGCCAACCAGGAAACGCCGCGCCTGCGCCTCGCCACCCTGGACGGCCGTCGCATCGCCTGAGCCGACCCGCTAAGCTGCCGCTCGAATCCAGAGACGGGAGCATCACCTTGGCCGGCAGTCAGGACTTCGCCGCGGATCCCCGTAACGCCAACGCCCTGGTCTGGCTGAACGGCGAGCTTGTTCCCAAGTCCCAGGCGCGGGTCTCGATCTTCGACGCCGGCTTTGTCTTGGGCGACGGGGTCTGGGAAGGGCTTCGGCTGCACAAGGGCCGGCTGATGTTCCTGGACGCTCACCTGGACCGGCTGTTCGAGGGCGCGGCCGCCATCGAGCTGGACATCGGCCTGACGCGCCAGGGCGTGATCGAGGCCCTGAACCAGCTGTTCGCCGCCAACGACATGAGCGACGGCGTCCACATCCGGCTGATGGTCACCCGCGGCGAGAAGGCCGCAGCCAACCAGGACCCGCGCAACGCCTTGGGCAAGCCCACCGTCGTCATCGTCGCCGAGTGGAAAACCCCCAGCCCGACCATCGTCACCCGCGGCCTATCCCTGGCCACAGTCTCCGTGCGCTGCACGCCCAAGGAGATGTTCGACATGCGCCTGAACTCGCACAGCCGCCTGAACCTGATCCTGGCCCTGCAGGAGGCGATCCGGGCCGGCGCCGACGAGGCCCTGATGCTGGACCCGCACGGCCACGTCGCCAGCTGCAACGCCACCAACTTCTTCTGGGTGCGGGACGGCGAGCTGCGGACCTCGAGCGGCGAGTACTGCTTCAATGGGGTCACCCGGGCCAATGTCATCGCGCTCGCCCGCGAGAACGACATCCCCCTGCGCCTGGCCGATTTCCCGGTGGAAGACGCCCAGGGCGCCGACGAGGCCTTTGTCACCGGCACCTTTGGCGGCCTGACGCCTGTCCGCAGCATTGATGGTCGCGAACTCTCCGACGCCCTGCCCGGCCCGCTGACCGCGCGCCTGCGCGGCCTGTATGACGCCCTCAAGGACGCCGAGGCGGCGCGGTGAGCCCGCCTGTCCGGATCGCCATGTGGTCGGGGCCGCGGAACATCTCCACGGCGATGATGCGGTCCTTTGAGAACCGCGCCGACACGGCCGTGGTCGACGAGCCCTTCTACGCCGCCTACCTCGCGGCCACCGGCCTGGACCATCCCATGCGGGACGAGGTGCTGGCGTCACAGTCCACCGACTGGAGCCAGGTGATCGCGGACCTGACCGGCCAGGCGCCAGATGGGGCCGCGGTCTTCTATCAGAAGCACATGACCCAACACATGCTGCCCGGCGTCGACCTGTCCTGGACCGCCCAGTGCCGCAACGCCTTCCTGATCCGCGATCCGGCCCGGGTGCTGGCCAGCTACAGCGCCAAGCGGGGCGAGGTCACCCTGGCCGATATCGGGGTCGAGCGGCAGGGCGAGCTGTTCGAGCGTGAGGCCGACCGCCTGGGTCACGCCCCCCCGGTGATTGAGGGCCGCGACATTCTGATTGATCCGCCAAGGGCGCTCACCGCCCTGTGCGCGGCCCTGGGGATCGCTTTCGATCCGGCGATGCTGGCCTGGCCGGCGGGACGCAGGGACACCGACGGGGTCTGGGCCCCGGCCTGGTATGACGCGGTGGAGCGGTCGACAGGCTTTGGCCCGCCGCCGGATGAAGCCGCCCCGCCGGCCCTGTCCGACGAGCTGCAGCGGATCGCTGATGCGGCCCGGCCCTCCTATGAGCGGCTCGCCGCCTTCAGGATCGGGCTTTCAAGCGGAAGCGCACAACCCTAGGATTGGCGGCACGCTGGAGATCTATCCATGAAGCCTGCTCAGATCCTCGCCACAGTCCTCGCCGCGGCGATCCTGGCGGCGGCCCCGGCCGCGCTCGCCGACCCCGCGGCCATGATCGCCAAGTCTGAAAAGGTGAAGCTGAAGGGACGCAAGGGCGAGAAGCTCACCCGTCCCGGCTATGAGCTGGCCGAGTACTCAGGCGTCTTCAGCGCCTCGACCTTCCAGGGCTCGGACAGCCTGGGCATCTGGGCGAAGACCAAGACCGCCTTTGATTTCACCATCACCCGTCCGGGCTGGAGCGCACCGGTCACGGTGGCCTGCGGCGGCGGCCAGGGGCGGCTCGGCCTGGGCTGGATCACCTTCAAGCGCGACAATCTGCAGGTCACCTGCACCTTTGGCGGCTCGGCGCCGGCCAACGCCGCCTTCAGCCTCGCCCTGGCCGACGGCTCCTTCCTGCAGAAGCTGGCTCAGCCGCAGCGGGCGGCGGAGCTGCAGTACGGATCGGTGAACCTGCGGGCCCAGACCCGCGTACTGGGCGGCCTTCCCATCGGCGGCGGCGGGCCCGTCGGCTATCTGTTCACCAAGGGGGACGAGGAGGTGGGCGGCATCCAGCTGGCCGGCTTCCAGCCCAGCTTCTACCTGCCGCCGCAGCCCTCGGCCGATCGTGATGCGGCGGCGATCACCGCCATGATTCTGTTCCTGTTCAAGGATCCGGGCCGGCCGGAGCGCTGATCGGCGTCAGATCACCATCACCTGGGCGACCTGGGCGCCGTCCAGCACCGCCTCGTTGAAGTCCACCGCCCGCGCGCCGCCGGAGGCAAGGTCCAGCGCGGCCAGATTCGCCCCGGCGAAATTGGCGTGGGCGAGGTTGGCGCCGCGGAAGCTCGCGCCCCGCAGGTCCGCGCCAGAGAAGTTGGCCCCGCGCAGGTCCGCGCCCTCAAAATTGGCCGCCACCAGCAGCGCTTTCGAGAAGTCCAGGCCGACAGCGCAGACACCCCGCGCGCTCAGGGCGGGCAGCGTCCGCCCCTTCAGGGCGCTCGCCACGGGCCGCAGGTCGGCGCCCACGATGTCGCCGGGCCGGCCATCCTTGCCGCCGGTCCTGGCCCAGGCCTCAGCTTCAGCCAGGATGGTTTTCAGGCGCTCGGCCTGGTCGATGGCTTCCGCGGACGGACTGACCAGGCAGCTGGCCAGGACCTCGCGGGACAGGCCCAGGCCGGCCAGGTCGACATTGGTCAGGATCGCGCCGCGGAAATCCGCCTCGCCAACCCGCGCGCCGCCAAACTCGGCGCCGTCGAGATTGCAGTTGGCGAACTTCGCACCCTTCAGGTTCGCATTGCGGAACACCGCGCCGCGCATGGAGCTGTTGGTGAAGTCCACCGACTGGGCCTGGACCTCGTCCATCCGGGTGGCGTCGAAGGAGGCGCCGCGGGCCGAAGCCTGGTCGCTCAGGCTGGAGCTGACCAGGGCGTCCTTGTGCACCAGGACGGCCGATCGCAGGTCGGCGCCGTCCAGCCTGGCCCAGTTCAGCCGCGCGCCCTCGAAGGCCGCGCCGCGCAGGTCGGCGCGGGTGAGCACCGCCCGGGTGAAGTCACAGCGGCTGAGGATCGCCCCGCAGAACACCGCCCGGCTGAGATCAGTCTCGACAAAGGTGCTGCCGTCGAGGTCCGAGCCGGTGAAGTCGATGTCCGGCAGGATCCGGCGGTCGGCCTTCATGCGGCGGGCCATGATGAAGCGCGGCAGCTTGCGCGCGCCCACCGGGCGGCCCGCGGCGAAGGATTCATGCGCCGCGATCATTTCCTCGAAGCCCGCCGGCTGGACGGGGCTCAGGCGCGAATAGAAGCCGGATCCGGGACCACGCATGCGCTAGGCCCCCGCCCCGCGACGGAACGGGCCATCATGACGAGTTTGAGCATATAACCGCAGCACCAACGCCAGATACCCCCAATTTGCGCAGTCGTTACTAATGACCGCGCGCGCCCCAATGCATCTCCGCGATGATTTGGGCACTCAGGCAAGGTTATCCAACACGCCTCCCCCGCTATGGGTAGGACGTTACTTCCAGAGATGACACACGGGCGTCGCAATACAATTCTTGGGTGTGACGCGGAGCTATAATCCTGAACCTAGGCGAGCTCCGTCGAGCTCGCCCAGTCGAGACGAGCCAGGTCCTGATCCGTCAGCTTGAGCGCCGCGGATCCCATCAGCTCCGTCAGCTGCTCAACGCTGGTGGCCGAGGCGATGGGCGCGGTCAGGCCGGGCTGGGCCATCACCCAGGCCAGCGCCACCTGGGCCGGCGTGGCCTTCAGGTTCGCCCCCACCTCGTCCAGCACCGCCAGGATGCGCAGGCCACGTTCGTCGAGATAGCGCTTCACTCCGCGCCCGCGCGGGCTCTTGGCCAGGTCCGCCTCCGACCGGTACTTGCCGGTCAGGAAGCCGGAGGCCAGGCCGTAATAGGGGATCACGCCGACGTCGTTCTCGATGCAGACCTGCTGCAAACCCGCCTCGAACCCGGCGCGGTCATAGAGATTGTAGAGAGGTTGTTCCGAGTTGTAGCGCGCCCAGCCGTGGGCGGCGCTGATGTCAAGGGCCGACTTCAGCCGGGCCGGCTCGAAGTTGGAGGCGCCGATCGCCCGCACCTTGCCGGCCTTGACCAGGCGCTCATAGGCCTCGGCGGTCTCTTCCTGCGGCGTCTCGGGATCGTCGCGGTGCGATTGGTAAAGATCGATGACATCCGTCTGCAGGCGCGTGAGGGAGGCTTCCACGGCCTCGACCATGTACTTGGCCGACAGCCCCTTCATCCCCTCGCCCATCTCAGAACCGAGCTTGGTCATCAGCACGACCTTGTCGCGCTTGCCGTGGGCCTTGAACCAATTGCCAATGACGGTTTCAGAGGCCCCGCCGCCGGCCGGCGACCAGCGGGAATAGACGTCGGCCGTATCGACGGCGTTGAAGCCGCCGTCGACAAAGGCGTCCAGGACGCGGAACGAGGTCGCCTCGTCCGCCGTCCAGCCGAACACGTTCCCGCCGAGGACGAGCGGCGCGATCTTGAGATCAGACTTCCCTAGCCGGCGCAGCTCCATCCTGGTCTCTCCCGTGTGTTGTTATGCAGCCTCGCCTTCATACACCGGCACGTCGGCGGCGGGCAAAGCCGCCTTGCCGCGGATCATGTCGGCGGCCTTCTCGGCGACCATGATGGTAGGGGCGTTGGTGTTGCCGCCCACAAGGGTCGGCATGACCGAGGCGTCGACGACGCGCAGGCCCTGCAGGCCCTGGACCTTCAGCTCGGCGTCGACCACCGCCATCGGATCGCCCTTCACGCCCATGCGGCAGGTGCCGACCGGGTGATAGATGGTCTCGGCGGCGGTCTTGATCCAGGCGTCGATCTGCTCGTCGGTCTGGACATCCTTGCCCGGGAACAGCTCGGTGGTGCGATAGGGATCCAGCGCCGATTGTTCCGCGACCTTACGCATCATCTTGACGCCTTCGCGCAGGGCGCGGCGGTCTTCCTCGGCCGACAGGTAGTTGGCGAAGATCGCCGGATCGTCGAACGGGTCGGCCGAGCGCAGGCCGACGCGGCCACGGCTTTCCGGGCGCAGCTGGCAGACGTGGAAGGTGAAGCCGTCCTTTTCGACGGCGACCTTGCCGTGGTCCTGCATGACCGCGATGACCACGTGGATTTGCAGGTCGGGGCGGTCGAGGTCGGGACGCGACTTCAGGAAGGCGCCGCTTTCCAGCGCGTTCTGACGGCCGACGCCCTTGCGGAACAGCAGCCAGTTCAGACCGACGAACAGGGTCTTGATGCCCTTGCGCGCCGAATAGATCGTGATCGGCTTGGGGCATTCCCAGGACAGGCAGCAGTCCAGGTGGTCCTGCAGGTTCTGGCCGACGCCCTTCAGCGCGTGCACCACCGGGATGCCGTGCTTGCCGAGCTCTTCCGGATCGCCGATGCCGGACAGCTGGAGGATCTGGGGCGACTGCACCGCGCCGGCGCAGAGCAGAACCTCACGCTTGGCCTTTACAACCTTCTTTTCCTTGGTCTTTTCGTCGATGTACTCGACGCCCGTGGCGACGCCGTTCTCAACGATGATCTTGCTGGTCCGCGCGCCGGTGATGCAGGTCAGGTTCGGACGGTTCAGGATCGGATGCAGATAACCGCGGGCCGCGCTCCAGCGCTCCCCGTCCTTGATGGTCATCTGATACGGGCCCCAGCCCTCCTGCTTGAAGCCGTTGAAGTCGTCAGTGGCCGGGTGACCCGCCTGGACGCCGGCCTCGATGGTGGCCTTGTAGATCGGGTTGGGGGTGGAGGCCTTGGACACCGCCAGCGGGCCGTCGCCGCCGTGATAGTCGTCGCCGCCGCCTTCCAGGCTTTCCGAGCGCTTGAAGTAGGGCAGCACGTCCTTGTAGGCCCAGCCTTCCAGGCCCATCTGGCGCCACTGATCGTAGTCGCGGGCGTGGCCGCGGATGTAGATCATCCCGTTGATCGAGGACGACCCGCCCCAGCCCTTGCCGCGCGGCCACCAGAGCTTGCGGTTGTTCAGGTTCGGCTCCGGCTCGGTCCAGAAGCCCCAGTTGTAGGTGCCCTTGTTGGGCAGCAGGGCGCCGACGCCGGCCGGCATCTTGACCAGGATGGAATTGTCCTTGGTCCCGGCTTCCAGCAGCAGGACCTTCACATTGGCGTCTTCGGTCAGCCGGTTCGCCAGAACGCAGCCGGCCGAACCGGCGCCGATGATGATGTAGTCGTAGGCGTCCAAGGCTGGCCTCCCCTTAACAACGTTTAGTTGGTGGCGAACTTACAGAGCCCGCGGCCCAGGGCAAGCCGCCCAACCGAGAAACCTGACGCCGGCGTCACGAAAATTCGACCCAGCCAACCGCCTTAAGACCCCCTCGCCCCGCTTGCGGGGAGAGGGTTGGGGTGAGGGGGCGCTGAAGGTCACCCCCACATGCCCTGCCGGTTGAAACACCGCTCCCCTCACCCTGCCCTCTCCCCCAAGGGGGCGAGGGTTCAAACCACCGCCGCCAGCTCGGAGGCCTGCTTGATGGCCGCCTTGGCGTCGAGTTCAGCCGCCTCGTAGGCGCCGCCGACCAGGGTGGCCTTCACGCCGGCCTGGGTGAGGGCGTCGTAGAGATCACGCTTGGGCGTCTGGCCGGCGCAGATGATCACCGTGTCGACGTCGAACAGGGTCGGCTGGTCGCCCACCCGGGCGTGCAGGCCGGCGTCGTCGATCTTCAGGTACTCGACCCCATTCAACATCTTCACACCCCGGCGCTGCAGGGTCAGGCGGTGGGTCCAGCCGGTGGTCTTGCCTAGGGTCTTGCCGACAGCGTCGGACTTGCGCTGCATAAGGGTGACCTCCCGGCCCGACGTCGCGACCTCCGGCGTGACGCCGGTGACGCCGCCGCGCGGGTGGTTCTTGAAGTCGATGCCCCATTCCTTGGCGAAAACGTCGATATCGAGGGAGGCCGAGACACCCTTGTGGGTGATCAGTTCCGCCACGTCGAAGCCGATGCCGCCGGCGCCGATGATCGCCACCTTCTGGCCGACCTGCGCCTTGCCCTGGATGACATCGATATAGCTGGCGACCTTGGGGTGATCGATGCCGGGCAGGTCCGGGGTGCGCGGCTCGATGCCGGTGGCCAGGATCACCTCATCAAAGCCGGCCGCCAGGTCCTGGGCCGAGACACGGGTGTTCAGGCGGACCTCGACCTCCAGCACCTCCAGGCGCTTGTTGTAGTAGCGCAGGGTCTCGTCGAACTCCTCCTTGCCGGGGATCCGCCGGGCCAGGTTGAACTGGCCGCCGATCTCGGAGGCGGCGTCGAACAGGGTGACCTTGTGGCCCCGCTCAGCCGCGACCGTCGCATAGGCCAGGCCTGAGGGCCCCGCCCCCACCACCGCGATCCGCTTGGCCGTGGTCGTGGCCGGATAGTTGAGCTCGGTCTCGCGGCAGGCCCGCGGGTTGACCAGGCAGCTGGTCAGCTGGCCGGTGAAGGTGTGGTCCAGGCAGGCCTGGTTGCAGCCGATGCAGGTGTTGATCTCGTCCTCACGGCCTTCCAGCGTCTTCTTCACCAGATCGGCGTCGGCCAGCATCGGCCGGGCCATGGAGACAAGATCCGCGTCGCCCCTGGCCAGCACCTCTTCGGCCACATGGGGCATGTTGATGCGGTTGCTGGTGATCATCGGAACGGTCAGTTCCTTGCGCAGGCGGCCCGTCACCTGGGCGAAGGCCGCGCGCGGCACCATGGTCGCGATGGTCGGCACCTGGGCTTCGTGCCAGCAGAAGTGGGTGGAGACGATGGTGGTCCCGGCCTCGACCACCGCCTTGCCCAGGCTGACGACCTCGTCCCAGGCGAGACCACCCTGCAGCATGTCCATGGCCGAGATGCGGAAGATGACGATGAAGTCAGGGCCGACAGCCTCGCGCACCCGGCGCACCACTTCGACCGGGAAGCGCATGCGCTTTTCCCAGGTCCCGCCCCAGTCGTCGGTGCGCTGGTTGGTGCGCTCCACCAGGAAGGTCGACAGCAGATAGCCGGCCGAGCCGATGATCTCGACGCCGTCATAGCCGGCCTGCTTGGCCAGGGCCGCGCAGTTGGCGAAGTCGGCCAGTTGCTTCTCGATCCCGTCGGCGTCGAGTTCGTTCGGCACATTGGGGGCGATGCGGGCGCGGATCGCGGACGGCGCCACAGCCGACGCCGTACGGGCCAGCGAGCCAGCGTGCAGGATCTGCATGCAGATCTTCACGTCCGGGTCGGCGGCGTGGACGGCTTCAGTGACGATACGATGTTGAGCGGCCTCTTCCGGGGTCGAGAGCTTGGCCCCGCCACCCGCCTCACGGTTGGGACCGATGCCGCCGGTGATGATCATGCCGACGCCGCCGCGGGCGCGTTCGGCGAAATAGGCCGCCTGGCGCTCGAACCCGCCGGGAATGTCCTCCAGGCCGGTGTGCATGGAGCCCATGATCACGCGGTTCTTCAGCTTGGTGAACCCGAGGTCCAGGGGCGAGAAGACGTGCGGATACTTGGTCGTCGCGGTCATGGAGTCCCCCGAATTGGCCGATGTCCGGCGCGCCGCCCGGCCCTTGAAGTCATATCGTCTGGATGGTTGGGCCGCCGGTCTCCCAGCGGCCCGAATTCAGGCCTAGCGGCCCTTCCACTGCGGCGCGCGCTTTTGCGCAAACGCCATCGGGCCTTCCTTGAAGTCCTCGGAGCGGAACAGGGCGCCGATGGCCGGGTACTTCATCTGGCCGGTGATGGCGGCTTCCAGGGTCGGCTCGTTCAGGCCCTTGTAGACCGCTTCCTTGGAGGCGCGGATCGACATGGGCGACAGCTCGCAGATCTGGGCGGCCCAACGCTTGGCCGCCGCCAGCAGTTCGGCCTGTGGGACCACCTCGTTGACGAAGCCCAGGGCCTGGCCCTCGGCGGCCGAGACCCGGCGGCCGGTCAGGATCATGCCCATGGCCTGCTTCTGGCCGATCATCCGCGGCAGACGGTGCAGACCGCCGGCCAGGGCCGCCAGGCCGACGCGCGGCTCCGGCAGGGCGAACACGGCGTTGTCCGAGGCGACGATCAGGTCGCAGGCCAGGGCGATCTCGAAGCCGCCGCCCATGGCGATGCCGTTCACCGCCGCGATCAGCGGCTTGTTCAGGTCAAACCGCGAGGTCAGGCCGGCGAAGCCCGACGGCGGGTTGGCCATGCCGCCACCGCCCGCCTGGTGCTTCAGGTCGTTGCCGGCCGAGAACGCCCGGTCGCCCGCGCCGGTGACGATGCCGACCCACTGGTCCGCGTCGGCGGCGAATTCATTGAACGCCTCGTGCAGCTCGAAGTGCGCCGGCGAATGCAGGGCGTTCATCACGTCCGGCCGGTTGAGGGTGAAGATCGTCACCGGACCTTCGCGCTCGACCTTGATGAATTCGTACGCCATGGCGGTCTCCCTTTTTCTGTTGGGCGACAGTTCGCGGGGCGCCGTTGCGTCCGTCAAGCGGGCCTGAGCCGCGCTTCCAGTTCGTCCATGACCGAAAGGAAGCTCGCCTCCAGATCAACCTCGTGCATTCGGGCCAGAGTCATCAGGCTCCAGAGGCAGTCCGCCAGCTCATGCGCGAGCTTGCCCTGGGCGTCGGGAATCGCCCGAACCCCCTCTGCGGCAAGGGCCAGCTTCGCCAGGTCGCCCATGTCGCCGACGAAGCCCAGCATAAGTTCCTCGCGGGTCCATGCCCGGCCGTAGCGCCCGGTCTCGTGCTGGGCGTACAGCTCGCGGACCTCGGCCGCCCGGCGCTGAAGGGCCTGGAACTCCATCAGACCGGCGCCAGCCCCGCCTTGTAGCGCTTCCAGTTCTCCACATAGTGCAGCGCGCCGAAGGACATCCGCGCCGCATGCTCGTCGGTGAGTTCGCGGACCACCTTGCCCGGCGCGCCCATGACCACGGAGTTGTCGGGGATCTCCTTGCCTTCGGTGATCAGGCAATTGGCGCCGATCAGGCAGTTCTTCCCGATTTTCGCGCCGTTCAGCACGATCGAGCCAATGCCCACCAGCGAGTTGTCGCCAATCGTGCAGCCGTGGAGCATCACCATGTGACCGATGGTCACGTTCGCCCCGATGGTCAGGGGGAAGCCCGTGTCGGTGTGAAGTACAGAACCGTCCTGGACGTTGGAGTTTTCGCCGATCTCGATGGGATCATTGTCCCCGCGCAAGGTCGCGCCAAACCAGACGGACGCATTCTTCTTCAGAATGACCCGGCCCATCACAGCGGCGTTCGGGGCGATCCAGTATTCGTCCTCGTTCGGAACAACCGGAGCGACGCCGCCCAGAGAATATACAGCCATTGTGACAATCCTATTCTTGCCGGAACCCGCTTGCTTAATCCGGCATTAACCCCGTTAGGATCATCTTAGTGAGGCGATTCGAACGGTCCTAGGGCCTTCGGGTCGGATCGCCGCCGATCACCGGCGGCGCCCACGCAGGACGGAGACGACGTTGTCGCGTTTTGTGTTCCGGCGGGTCCTCCCGCCAGGCCCGCCACCGGGCCCCGTGACCGCAGGCGAGCCCCCGGGCCGCGCGCGACGCCGCCGCCGTTCATTCCACCTGTCGACCTTGAAGGGCGATCCCCCGCGGATACGCCCTTTTTTCATGCCCCAATGGAGGCCCTGATGACCAAGCGAGCGATGAAGCGGCATCTGCGCGAAGGCGCTTTCGATGCGAGCCAGTTCGAGGATGACGGTAAAATCCGTCGCCTTCCGGTCGACCGGGTCTGGTCGCCCTTGGGCCACAGCGGCCCACACCATCACAACGATGAGCGGGACCAGGGCTATCTGAAGACCATCAAGGCCAAGTCCCCCGGCCAGCAGGCGCTGATCGAGGCCATCGACGCCAAGAACCTGGTCATGGCCCTCGGCCCGGCCGGCACCGGCAAGACCTACTTGGCCATCGCCAAGGCGGTGGAGGCCCTGGAGGCCGGCCGGGTCGGGCGCATCGTCCTGTCGCGCCCCGCGGTCGAGGCGGGCGAATCCATCGGCTTCCTGCCCGGCGAAATGGAGGACAAGCTCGCCCCCTATCTGCGGCCGCTCTACGACGCCCTGTCGGACCGGCTGTCCATGAAGCGGGTTCGGGCCCTGATGGCCGAGGGCGCCATCGAGATCGCGCCGGTCGGCTTCATGCGCGGTCGCACCCTCAACAACGCCTTCGTGGTGATCGATGAAGCGCAGAACTGCACCTACACCCAGCTGAAGATGCTGCTGACCCGGCTGGGCTGGCACTCGACCATGGTGGTGACGGGCGACCCGAACCAGTCGGACCTGCTGCCGGAATTGTCCGGCCTGGGGCCGGTGGCCGAGAAGCTGGAGGCGGTGGGCAATATCGCCGTCGTGCGGCTGGCCGAGCGCGACATCGTCCGCCATCCGCTGGTCGCCGAAATGCTGGGAGTTCTCTAAGTCCTGGCGGGGTGGCCCCACCTTGGGGCCACCCCAAACTGGTTGCAACTATTAAGTGTGACGGAGCGTCGCACCCTAACGGATGTTAACCACTCGCGGAAACCTTGGGTTCACCTTGCAGGAGTTGACCCGCCGTCCACCAGAGTCGCTCCGGGTCGAGGTGGCCGCCCGGGCCACGGACACGCGGGGAACGCACTATGGCTGACGACTACGCTCTGGCTCAGCGCCTGGATTTCATGCGCCTGGACAATGAGACCCAGGACACGATCCGCAGTCTCAGGCCCCTGATCCAGAAGGCGATCGGCCCCGCGCTTGACGACTTCTACGCCCGCGTCCGACAGACGCCCGAGGTCTCGCGCTTCTTCAGCAACCCCAATCATATGGACAGCGCCAAGTCGCGGCAGGCTTCCCACTGGGGGATCATCGCCGAGGCGAACTATGGCGAAACCTATGCGCGCGGGGTCCGCGCCATCGGCGAGACCCACGCCCGGCTGGGCCTGGAGCCGCGCTGGTACATCGGCGGCTACGCCCTGGTGGCGGAAAAGCTGATGGAGGCGGTGGTCGCCGAGGCCTTCCCCAAGGCCGGCCTGCAGATGGTCAAGCCAGGCCAGGGCGCCAAGGCCGCCCGCAAGCTGACCGGCATGATGAAGGCGGTCCTGCTGGACATGGACCTGGCCATTTCGATCTACATCGACACCCTGGAAGCCCAGCGGCAGAAGGAAGAAGCCGAGCGACGGGCGCTTGAGGAGTCCCAGGCCCAAGCCATGGACGCCATGGCCAAGGCGCTGGACAGCCTGCGCCAAGGCGACCTCACCCACCGCATTCGGGACATGCCTGGCCAGTTCGACAAGCTGCGCAACGACTACAACGGCGCCCTGGACACTCTGCAGGACGCCCTGAGCGCCATTTCCCAAGCCACTAGCGAGATTCGCGCTGGCACGTCGGACATCAGTCACGCCTCGGACGACCTGTCCCGGCGCACGGAGACCCAGGCCGCCAGCCTGGAGGAGACCGCTGCGGCGCTCGACCTGCTGACCACGGCGGTGAAGCGGTCTTCCGACGGTGCGCGCCAAGCGGCGACCGTGGTGGCCAGCGCCCGCAACGAGGCTCGCCACTCCGGCGAGATCGTCGAGAGCGCGGTCAAGGCCATGGAGCAGATCGAGGAATCTTCCGGCCAGATCGGCCAGATCATCGGGGTGATCGACGAGATCGCCTTCCAGACCAACCTGCTGGCCTTGAACGCCGGCGTGGAAGCGGCCCGGGCCGGCGACGCCGGCAAGGGCTTCGCGGTCGTGGCTTCGGAAGTGCGGGCGCTTGCCCAGCGCTCCGCCGAAGCCGCCAAGGAGATCAAGGACCTGATCTCAGAGAGCGGCCAGCGTGTGTCGGAGGGCGTGGGGCTGGTGGGCGACACCGGCAAGGCGCTGTCGCAGATCGTGGAGCGGATCGGCGAGATCGACGGCCTGATGACCGACATCTCGCGCTCGACCGACGAACAGGCCACCGGCCTTACCGAGATCAACACCGCCATCAACCAGCTCGACCAGGTCACCCAGCAGAACGCCGCCATGGTGGAGGAAGCGACCGCGGCGACCCATTCGCTGGAAACCCAGTCCGGCGAGCTTGAGGGCCAGTTGGGCCGCTTCTCCCTGGGCGGCGGCAGCCGAGCTCCGGCCCGCCCGGCGCCGCGCCCGCAAGCCCGCCCCGCGGCCCGCATGGCCGTCGGCGGGGCTCGTCCGGCGCCCGCGCCATCGGCGGACACCTGGGAAGAGTTCTAAGCCTTAATCATGAGACGCCGCCGCCTGGGGCGAGGCCATAGGTGGCAAGGGCGGCGCGGGCTTCAGGAATAGGATCAGCAGGATCAGCAGGGTGGTGCCCAGGGCCATCCAGGCGAAGACGGCGTCATAGGCCGCCATCGTGCCCTGCCGCGTCGCCTCGGCGTTCAGCATCGCCATGCCCGCAGGGGTCGAAGGATTGGCCAGGGCCGGCAGGCCCTGCACCACCGGATCTGAGGCGTCGACCCGCGCGGCGATGTTGGCGTGCGCCACCCCGGCCCGGTTGATCAGGGCCGCCTGCATCAGCGAGATCCCCAGGCTCGAGCCCAGGCTGCGCATCATGGTGGCCACGATGGTGCCTTCCACCCGGTGGATCGGCGAGAGGGTCGCATAGGCCAGGGTGTTCAAAGGCGCGAACAGCAGGCCGGTGCCGATCCCCTGATAGAAGCCGGCGATGATGATCGGCGTGTCGGTCATGGTCAGGTCGAACCTGGCCATCATCGCGAGCGCCATAACCGATATGGCCACGCCGGCGACCAGCACCCGCTTAGGCCCCGCCTTTCGCACCAGGAAGGGGATGGCCAGGAAGGCGATGAGGGAGCCCACCCCGCGGCTCATGCTGGCGACCCCGCTCTGCAGGGCCGAGTAGCCGAGCAGGTTCTGCATGAAGGACGGGATGAGGGCGCTGGTCGAGAACAGCAGCATGCCGACGAAGAAGCCGAACATGGTGGTGCCCAGGAAGTTGCCGTCCTTGGCCAGGTCCCGGTGGAAGAAGGGATGCTCGGCGGTGATGGTCTGAGTGACGAACACCCACAAGCCCGCCGCGGCGAAGGCGGCCTCGGTCCAGATCTCGACGGACTCGAACCAGTCCTGACTGGGTCCCCGGTCAATCATCAGCTGGAAGGCGCCGATGAACAGCGCCAGCCCCCCGAAGCCCACAAAGTCGAAGGGTCTCTCCTTGCCCCCTCCGTCGTCGTCCATGAAGGTCTGGATGCCCAGATAGGCCAGGATGCCGATGGGCAGGTTGATGTAGAACACCCAGCGCCAGGACAGGCTCTCGGTCAGCCACCCGCCCAGCGAGGGGCCAAGGATCGGCCCCAGGATCACCGCCGAACTCCACAGGCTCATCACCCGGGGCACCATCTGCGGCGGATAGAGGTCCAGCATCACGGCCTGGGACAGGGGCATGAGCGAGGCCCCGGCGATCCCCTGCAGCAGGCGGAACAGCACGATCTCCGGCAGGCTGGTCGCGATGCCGCACAGGACCGAGGTCAGGGTGAAGCCGCCGATGGAGATCAGGAACAGCTTCTTGCGGCCGATCTTCATCGACAGCCAGCCCGACAGGGGCGTCATGATCGCCGAGGCGATGATGTAGGAGGTCAGCACCCAGGTGATCTGGTCGGCGGCGGCCGACACGCTGCCTTGGATATGCGGCAGGGCCACGTTGGCGATGGTGGAGTCCAACGTGTTCATCAACGTGGCCAGCATCAGGGCCCCGGTGATCGGAATCCGGTTGGCGATATCCTTCGCCGACGCCATGCGAGCCCCTCCCCAGAGCAGCTCCTCCCCAAGAGCTTGGGAACCGCTCTAGCGCCTAAAGCCGGTCAGGACCAAGCCGCAACTTGGTCCCGGCCGGCCCGGATCAGGGCAGATCCTCGGCGAGGATGGCCATCTCGAACATGAAGGAGCCGTCTTCGTCCTCGTCCTCGAAGACGACGCCGATGAACTCTTCGCTGATATAGACCTCAGCGGAGTCCTTTTGCTTGGGACGCGGGACAAGGGTGATCCGCGCGTTGGCGAAGGTGCCCCGCAGGTGGCCTTCGATCTTGCGGATGGTCTTTTCGTCCACGGTCGCGCTCCTCGGCGATTCAACAGGCGCGGACCCTACATCGCTTTCGGAAACCGAGGAACGGCGCCGCGCACGAAAAGCTGGGGACGCGGCGCCCAGGCCGCGCGCCTGGACCCGCGAAGGCGCCCGTTGCAATCGCCTCTAAACATCAATTTAATTGACAACAATGAACCGCGAACCACGGCGATGACGCCGGGACCGTTGGTCTTAGGGAGTTGAACCATGCGCCTCACCCAGACCCTTGGCCGCGCCGTGCTGGTCCGCCCGGACGCGGTGGCGACCATTGATGGCGACCGGGTGCGGACCTGGCGCCAGGTGCATGAGCGGGTTGGCCGCATGTCCGCCGGCCTGCGCGGACTGGGCGTCCAGCCGGGCGACCGGGTCGCAGTGCTGGCCAACAACTGCGACGCCTATTTCGAGGCCTATTTCGCCATCCTGTGGAGCGGCGCGGTGATCGTGCCCTTGAACACTCGCCTCGCGCCGGCCGAGACCCAGTTCCAGTTGGCCGACGCTGGGGCCTGCGTCATGCTGTACGGCGAGGAGTTCGCCG
This sequence comes from Phenylobacterium conjunctum, assembly GCF_042679085.1. NCBI lineage: Bacteria > Pseudomonadati > Pseudomonadota > Alphaproteobacteria > Caulobacterales > Caulobacteraceae > Phenylobacterium > Phenylobacterium conjunctum. The sequence continues at coordinate 26,324 of NZ_JBHTLQ010000019.1, forward strand.
GGGTGATCGCTGGCCTGAAGCCCGCCCTGCCCCAGATTCGCGCTTGGATCGCCATGGACACGCCGGACGCCAGCGCCGATCTGGCGCTTGAGGCCCTGGCCACCGAGGGCGAGCCCGCGCCCGAGATCGAGCGCAAGCCAGAAGACCTGGCGGGGATCTTCTACACCGGCGGCACCACCGGCCTGCCCAAGGGGGTGATGCTGCCGCACCGGGCGCTGGCGGCCATGGCGGTCAACCTGACCATGTCGCTGAAGGTCGACCACAGCATCGTCAACCTGCACTCCGCGCCCATGTTCCACCTGGCCGACATCGGCACCTTCATGGCCACCATGGTGGGCGGGACCCACGTCTTCGTCCGCCGGCTGGACGAAGAGGTCATGCTGGACATGATCGAGCGCTGGGGCGTGACCCACATCTTCACGGTGCCGGCGGTGATCGACCGGCTGGCGCGCCATCCCCGCGGCGAGATCGCCCGTGCGCTGAAGGTCCTGGGCTATGGCGGCGCGCCCATGCCGCTTGGGACCTATGACGCCGCCCGCGCCCGCTTCCCCGACCTCGATTTCGTCCAGGGCTTCGGGATGACCGAGATGGGCGCCCATACCTTCCTGGAGGCCGAGCACCATCGCCCTGGGGCAGACCCAGAGAAGATGAAGTCGGTGGGCCAGCCGGCCTATGGCTACGAGATCAAGGTCGTCGATCCGAACGGCGTCGAGGTTCCCCGCCGCACCCTGGGCGAGATCATAGGCCGAGGCGACAACATGATGCTGGGCTACTGGAACCGCCCGGAGGAGACGCAGGCGGCCCTGAAGGGCGGCTGGATGTGGTCTGGGGACGCCGGCTTCATGGATGAGACGGGGTTCGTCTATATCACCGACCGCTTCAAGGACATGATCGTGAGCGGCGGCGAGAACGTCTATTCGATCGAGGTCGAGAACGTGGTCTCACGCCATCCCTCCGTCGCCGAGTGCGCGATCATCGGGGTGCCCGATGAGAAATGGGGTGAGCGGGTGCATGCGGTCGTGGTGCTGGCGGCCGGCCAGACCCTGACACTGGAGGACCTGTCCGTCCACTGCCGGGCGGAGATCGCCGGCTACAAGACCCCGCGCAGCCTTCAGATCCTGGAGACGCCCTTGCCCCGCAGCGCGGCCGGCAAGGTGCTGAAGACCGACCTGCGGGCGCCCTGGTGGGAGGGCCAGGCCCGCAGGGTCTGAACGGCCCCGCTCGTCAGCGGCCCGTGTCGAGGAAGTCGCGCCCCACCGCGCCGTTGTCGGGCGCCGCGATCTCGACGATGCGGTCCTCGATGTCGTCAAACTCCAGGCCGAGCGCCCGGTTCATGATCGCGTGCATCACATAGAGGGTGGTGATGTAGGTCAGCTCCAGGATCTCCTCGTCGCTGAGGAAGGTCTTGAGCTTGTCCATCACCGGCTGGGGCGTGCGGCCATGCTGGCTGCTCAGGCAGTCGGCATAGGCCAGCACCGCCCGCTCGTTCTCGGTGTAGCAGTCGGCCACCTGCCAGTGGGGAATGGCGGCGATCCGCTCTTCGGACACGCCCAGGCCGCGCAGGGACTTGCAGTGCTGCGAGTAGCCGAACTGGGTCTCCATGGTCCAGCTGACCCGGGTCTGGCCGAGTTCGCGCAGCACCGGGTCCAACTTGCGCTTGGGATCGCGGTAGTAAGCGAAGCCCTGGACGGCGTGGTGCAGGGCGTCGGGGGAGCCCGCGAACACCGTCCACCAGTTCCCCGGCGTGCCCGTGGCGGTGCCCGGCTCGGCCACCGGATCACGGTCGCCGAACAGCAGGTTGTACATCCGCAGGCCGGTGCCCTGGTCGACCTCGGCGCGGGGGATCTGGCGAAGGCGCGGCATGGTTCAGACCTCCACCGTCGCGCCCATCGGCGCGTGCTTGACGTCCGCCGGACCCAGCTCGCGGGTGTTGGCGGCGAACTCCAGCATGATGCCGTTGGGGTCGGTGAAATAGACCGAGCGGACGAAGACGCCGTTGTGCATCTCGGCGGCGACGCCGGAGGCGCTATCGTCATGATTGACCACGATAGGCATATGGTCGACCCCCGCCGCCTCCAGGCGCTTCAGGCAGGCCGAAAGCTCACCCTCCGGCACATCGAAGGCCAGGTGGTTCATCGAGCCGACCGCGCTCTTGGAGTCCTGCGGGAACTTGCGCACCGACGCGATGCCCGGCGCCGCGGCCGGGGTCTCCGGCCACCAGAAGAAGGCGACGGCGGCGCCGCCGGCGTCAAAGAAGAAGTGCTGGCCGCCGTCCGGCAGGGCGATGGTCTTGATGAGGGGCATGTCGAGCACCTCGGTGTAGAACTTCACCGTCTCCTGCATGTCCCGACAGACCAGGGCGATATGATTGATTCCGGTGGTGCGCATCGTGTCCTCATGGCCGGCAGCCGGGCGATCAGCTGTGGGCGGCAAATTACGGCCTCGCCCATTTTCGTCAACTAAACTGATAAAATTACCCCTACGGACACCAATCTTGGCGCCATTGTCGGCGCGGGCGAAACTATGATTTGCCGCTTTTCCGATTCCAGGGACGTTCCCGCATGCAAGGCGCTGAAAGCCTTATCGTTCCTTTGCTCCAGGCCTTCTTCTGGTTCGATGACGGGCTGCAGACATTTCTGCAATCGCGCGGCTGGGATGAGGTGACCCGCTCCCAGTCGATGATCATGGCCAATGTGGTGATCGGCGTGCACAAGCCCTCGGACATCGCCCGCAATCTGGGGATCAGCCGCCAAGCGGTGCACACCACGATCAACCAGATGATCGCCATGGGCATGCTCGAACTGCGCGACGACAAGCACGACCAGCGGGCCAAGGTGGTGGTGGTCAGCGAGAAGGGCCGCGCCATGGGTCGGGACGCCGACCTGGCCATGGCGGCGATGAGCGCCGAGCTGCGCCGCCGGATCGGGTCGCGAAATGTCGATAATCTGATCAAGGCCTTCGCCCAGGACTGGGGAACGCCGATGACCCACTGGCCCGCCAAAGGCGACGCGGACTGATGGGCCATGACTGCGGCGACGTCGCCACGACCGTCATGGAAATTGACATAATTTTCCGCGAACATCGTCATTTAAATTGACATAGATCAACCTCCCGCCATCCTTGAGACAACAGCCCCAGGGCTGAAGGACACACTCGGGGAGGGACTGCCATGCGCCTTTCGGCGAAACATCGACTGCTTGCGTCTGCGGGGGCATTGATCCTTGCAGCCACCGCCGCACCGGCCTGGGCCGCTGCGGATACGGACACCACCGTCGGCGAGGTGGTGGTCACCGCCCAGAAGCGCGAACAGAACCTGCAGGACGTGCCGGCCGCGGTCTCGGCCTTTGGCGAGAGCCAGCTCCAGGCCCAGTCGGTCGGCAGCCTGACCGACCTGTCGGCCAAGTCGCCGAATGTGGTGCTGGCCCCGGTGGGCGCCTACCCCTACGCCTCGGCCTTCTACATCCGCGGCCTAGGCTTCGCCGACGTGGAATCCACCTTCGAGCCCTCGGTCGGGGTCGAGTTGAACGGCGTCTACCTGGCCCGCAACAGCGGCGCCTTGCAGGACATGTTCGACATCGCCTCGGTTGAAATCCTGCGCGGGCCGCAAGGCACCCTCTATGGCCGCAACACCATCGGCGGCGTGGTCAGCGTCAAGACCAAGCGCGCCGCGCCGGGCCAGGCGTTCGGTGGCCAGGTCCAGGGCACGCTAGGCGACAATGGACGCCAGGAAGCCCGGGTCGGCCTGGATCTTCCGGTGCACGAGACGGTCGGCCTGCGCCTGTCGGGGCTCTACAAGTCCTACAAGGGCTATAACCACAACCTGACCACCGGCCGCCGGGAAGGCGACAATGAGGTGCTGTCCGGTCGCGCGACCCTGAGCTTTGAGCCCAATGACCAGTTCGACGCCACCCTGGTCGCCGACTTCGACCACGAGAAGGGCTCCGGCGCCTCGTTCCGCAACGCCTCCCTGCCCGGCCAGGTCTACTACAACCTGAGCCCGGACACCGGCTCACCGGTGTTCAGCGCCGCCCAGCGCGCCAAGGCCTCGGACGTCCGCAATGTCTATGGCAACACCCCGGTGGTGGCCAAGATCAACACCTGGGGCCTGGCCCTGACCATGAACTACGACACCGCGCTCGGGACCCTGACCTCGGTCACCGGCTACCGTGAGTTCGAGGACACGGTGCAGAGCGACTATGACGGCACCGCGGTGAACTTCTTCCTGGCCTTGCGCGAGCAGACCCACCAGCAGTTCAGCCAGGAACTGCGGCTGGGCGGCGAGGTCGGCAAGGTCACCTATGTGGTCGGCGCCTACTACCTCAATCAGAGCTATGACATCACCAACACCCAGAGCGGCCTGATCTACAGCGGCGCGCGGGTGGCCCAGGTGGCGAGCCAGGAAAACGCCGGCTGGGCGCTGTTCGGCCAGTTCGACTGGGCCGCGACCGAGAAGCTGACCCTGACCGCCGGCGGCCGCTACAGCTTTGAGGAAAAGGAGTTCCGCAACCGGCCCCTGTTCTTCCCGGCCTCGCGGACCTACAGTAGCGACTGGGACAACTTCTCCCCGAAGCTGGGCGCGAACTACAAGTTCAGCGACGACCTGATGGCCTACGCCTCCTGGTCGAAGGGCTTCCGCAGCGGCGGCTATAACGGCCGCGCGGCCTCCTACACCTCCGCCGGCCCGTACGGCGCAGAGACCGTCGACAGCATCGAGGCCGGCCTGAAGATCGACCTGCTGGAGCGGCGCGTGCGCCTGAACGGGGCGGTGTTCTCGGCCACCTACAAGAACATGCAGACCGGGGCGCAGGGCCTGACCAGCAGCGGCGTCTACGAATCCATCGTGACCAACGCCGGCAAGGCCAAGATCGACGGCGCCGAGGCTGAGGCCATCTTGGCCCTGGGCGGCGGCTGGCGGGTCAATGCGAACCTGGCCTACCTGGACGCGCGGTTCGACAAGAACTTCACCGACCTGACCAGCGACGGGATCAACAACCCGACCAACAACGCTGACCTGCCGATGATCTATGCGCCGGAATGGTCGGGGAGCTTCGGGGTCACCTACGAAACTGAAACCCCGTACGGCCAGCTCACCGCCAACGCCAACGCCGTCTACACTGACGACATGTACACCAGCGGCGGGGTCATCAACCGGACCTCGAACGTCCAGGTCCGTCCGGCCAACACCCTCTATGACGCCACCCTCAGCCTCAGCAATGACGCCGGCTGGCGGATCGCGGTGTGGGGCAAGAACCTGACCGACGAGGATGTGATCAACAACACCTTCGGCCTGGGCGCCCTGGGCGAGCTGCGGATCTATCAGCCGCCGCGCACCTACGGCGTGGAGTTCGGCTACAAATTCTAGCCGAGGCCTTGGCCTGGAGAGCGAGGAACACCCCCGGCGTCCGCGCCGGGGGTTTTTCTTCGGGGCGACCGCCGAAGCGCAAATCTCAATTGACGTCAGGCCTGGCCTGGGAAACAGGCTAGCCCATGGCAAATCTCGTTCTCACGGTCATGGGCAGTGATCGCCCCGGCCTCACCCAGGCGCTGTCCAGCGCGGTGCTCTCCGCGGGCGGCAACTGGCTTGAAAGTCACCTGAGCCAGCTGGCCGGTCTCTATGTCGGCTCGACCCTGGTCGAGATCGACGAGGCCAAGGTCGAGGCCTTGCTGGAAGCTGTCCGCGCCGTCGACGCCGAGGGTCTGGACGTGCGGATCGCGCCGGCGTCCCAGCGGGCCGGAGGCCTGGGGGACGCGGTGGGCTTCAATCTGGTGGGTCAGGACCGGCCGGGCATCGTCCACCAGGTCACGGCGACCTTGGCGCGCCTGGGCGTCAATATCGAGACCTTCAAGTCGTTCCTGACCCCTGAGCCCCACTCGGGCGCCCAGCTGTTCCACATCGACGCGCGCCTGCGCCTGCCCGCGGGCATGAGCTCGGCGGCGGTTCAGGCTGAGCTGGAAGCGATCTCCGGCGAGATCATGGTCGACGTGGCCCTGTCGCCGCTCGACGCCGCCTGAGCGGCGTTAGCGCAGACCTCAGATCACGTAGTCGAAGTCGGCTTCCGACAGGGTGTGGTCCATGCTGCGGGCCGGCTCGTCGCAGGTGGGGCAGTTGACGATGCGCGCCGGCACGCCCGCGGCGGTGCAGCCGGCGGGCACCGGCTTCAGCACCACCGAGCCCGAGGCCACCTTGGCGTTGTCGCCGATATGGATATTGCCGAGCACCTTGGCGCCGGCGCCCAGCAGGACGCCCTTGCCGATCTTGGGGTGGCGGTCGCCGCGCTCCGCGCCCGTGCCGCCCAGGGTCACGCCCTGCAGCAGGGAGCAGTCATCGCCGATCACCGCGGTCTCGCCGATGACGATGCCGGTGCCGTGGTCGATGAAAACGCCCGAGCCGATGCGGGTGGCCGGGTGGATATCCACCTGGAAGACTTCAGAGACTCGGCTCTGCAGATAGAAGGCCATGGTCTCGCGGCCCTCGCCCCACAGCCAGTGGGCCACGCGCTGGGCCTGGAGGGCCAGGAAGCCCTTGAAGAACAGGAAGGGCTGGACATAGCCCTTGCAGGCGGGGTCGCGCTCAAACACCGCCTTCAGGTCGGCCTCGGCGATAGCGACCAGGTTCGGATTGGCGCGATAGGCCTGTTCAGCGATCTCGCGCAGGCTCATGGCCCGCAGCTCCTGGTCGCCCAGCTTGCGCGCCAGCTGATAGGACAGGGCCGCGCCCAGATGCTCGTGCGCCAGGACGACAGCGTTCAACAGGGAGCCGAGACCGGGCTCGGTCTTGGCGGCGCGCTCGGCCTCATTGCGCAGAGCCGCCCAAACCGGCGGCGGCGTGCTCGGGTCGATGACTTCCAGGCGCTGGCTCACGAGCTCCTCCCGTCCCATCACAATCCCTCCTACCCTAGCATGGCCTTGGCCAGGTTGCGCGGCAAACCGCCTTCCCTGGCCATATGGTAGGCCTTGAGCAGCATCGCCACCGTCAGCATGTCAGAAATCCAACCGGCCATGGCGGCGTCCAGCGCCTCGCGAAACGGAACCCGGACACGGGCGATGTCCTCGGTCCCATCGCCCTCCGGCGCCTCCTCTACCTGGCTGAGCCCGGTGGCGAGATAGCCGATGGCCAGTTCGTCGGTGACGGAATTGGACAGCTGGACCCGCAGGATCTCCTGCCAGTCGGCGGCGGCCAGCCCGGTTTCCTCCAGCAGTTCGCGCTGGGCGCCGACCAGCAGGTCCTCGTCCAGCGGGCAGCCGCCTTCCGGGATCTCCCAGCTGTAGTCGCCGAAGGGCAGCCGGTTCTGGCCCACCAGCACCGTGGTTCCATCCTCATGCAGCGGCAGGATCGCCATCGCCCGGTTCTTGAAGCCCACAAGCCCATAGAGGGCGGGCCGCCCGGTCGGCGCCACGGCGTCGAACTCGGTCACCGAGATCCAGGGATTGTCGTAGATCGCGCGAGGCTCCCCCCGCGTCCAGGGCTGGCCATGCCGGGTGAGCCAGGCCGGTTTTGTCGACATCTGCAAATCCCTTCGCCTTGCGGAAGCCGCGGCCGGGCCCCAAGAGAACAGCGCACCAGTCCTGATAGCGAGACGCCGCCATGATTCCCAACCTGCCGCCTGCGCCCGCCTTTGGTGAGCCGTTGGAGATCGCGGCGTGGCCGGAGGTTCTGGCCTTTCTCGCCCGGCGCCGCTCGGCCTCGGCCCTGACCCTCGTTGAGCCGGCGCCCGACCGGGCGACCCTTGAGGCGCTGTTGGCGCTCGCCGCCCGGGTTCCGGACCACGGCAAGCTGGCCCCCTGGCGTTTCGTGGTGCTGGAAAGCGGCCCCAAGGCCGCCCTTGCGGCGCGGCTGGAGGCCCTGGCCCAAGCCCGCGGCGACACCCGCGCGGCGGCCAAGCTGGGCAAGCTGAAGAGCCCTCCCCTGGGTGTAGCCGTGGTGGCGAGCCCGGTGGCGGGCGAGATTCCTGAGTGGGAACAGCTGCTGTCAGCCGGCGCGGTGTGCACCACCCTGCTCTACGCGGCCCAGGCCCTGGGCTATGGCGCCAACTGGATCACCGACTGGTACGCCTATGATCCGGAGGCCTGCGCCCTGCTCGGCCTGTCGCCGCAGGAGCGGGTCGCCGGCTACATTTTCCTGGGAACGGCGCGCGAGGCCCCGTTGGAGCGGGAGCGCCCTGCCCTGGCCCCGCTAGTCTCCGACTGGACGCCTTGAGCGGCGCCAGACACACGAAGGCCGGACAGCGTCGCCGCCGCCCGGCCTAATAGTGACACGCCCGAGGAGAGTTGGGCCTTGAGACCTTAGCCCATTTCATAGAGGTCGGCTAGTCGACACCTCCGCAGGCGCGACTCTCGGGCGCAGGTCTCTTCCCCCCCCCCCCCCACGGCCACCACAAGCTTGGCCACGGACCTAGCCGGCGCGTCGCCCGCCCGGCAGTTCGCCGCGGCTGGCGGCTATGCCGAACTGCAGGCTCCGGGCGATCATCTCCGCCTTCTCGACGAACAGAGCCGCCGCGGGCGGCGGGCAGATCTCCGTCACCGTCTGCCGGAACAGGCCGAGCCAGATCTGGAAATGTTCGGGTTCGGCCCGCGGCAGGGCGACGTGAACCGTCATGGGCGTGCCCTTGAACCGTCCGGTCATCAGCAGGACCGAGGACCAGAAGTCCGCGAGCTTGGCCAGGTGAGCGTCCCAGTGATCCCCGATGGCGCCATTGAAGATCGGGCCAAGTTCAGGGTCCGCGCGGACCCGGGCGTAGAAGGCGTCCACCACCTGGCGGCACATGGCTTCGGTGACCCCGACGCTCGCGCCTGGCGCCAGGCGCTGGCGTCGATCAGATACGGGTGTGGTCATCACGCCGCCCTCAGGCCGCCGCCTTCCAGTTCGGGACCAGCTCCACATGGGTCGGGCAGGCGGCGATGGGGCCTTGCGGCAGGCCGGCCAGAGCGTTGGCGAAGCCGTGATTGACGTCGCGGTGATGGGCCTCGTCGGCGCGCACCACCAGCACCACGTCGCGCAGGGTCGCGGTCGCCGGCAGGTTCCAGTAGCGGATGGCGATCTGCGGCGCCGGCACGTTCTCGGACCGGCCCTCGTCGATTTCAGCGAGGTAGTGGGTGTAGCTGATCACCGCCTCCTCCTCGAAATAGCCCACCAGCCGGTGCGCGGTCTTGGGCGCCAGCAAGTAGAGCCCGAAGAAGAAGACGTAGAACAGCCACTGGGCGGCGATCACCATGAAGCGTTCGAAGGCGGTCGGCTTGCAGACCTCGATGAAGGTCATCAGGTGCATCCGCTCGTTCTCGGCCTCGTCCATCAAGGTGCGGATCCAGCCGCGGTCATCCTCCATCCGGCGCAGGCACTTCAGGTGGTTCAAGGTCGCCCCGACCATGCCCGGCACCGCCGCGACGGTCTCCAGCACCACCGCGCGGTGGCCGTAGCGCTTGGCGAAGAAGGTGTCGGCGAACAGGCGCAGGAACTTGGTGACGCCAAGGGCGAAACGGTCAGAGCCGTTGGTCGCGGGGAAGTGCACGCCGAGCGCGGTGGCGGGACCTTGGGCTTGGGGGTTGGCGGCGTCGTAAGCAGCGGCGGACATCGTCCTGAACTCCTGCGTCAGCCCCCCGGGCCACGGGCTCGGGTTCTAAAGCTGTAACGCATATGCAGCTTTATCGACGGGGTCCCGGCCGCACCTTGATCCAGATCATGTCCCAAGACCGGTCGGGCCTTGAGGGTGGCGGCGATGAAGCTTCGCCGGCTGACCGATTACGCCCTGCGCGTCCTGATCTATGTCGCCGAGACCCCCGGCCGGCGATGCTCGGTGCCCGAGATCGCCGCGGCGCACAGCATCTCGGAACATCATCTGGTCAAGGTGGCGCACCGCCTGGGCCAGCTGGGCTATCTTTCAACCGCACGCGGACGCGGCGGCGGACTGTCCTTGTCCGCCAGCCCGGAGGCCATCAATCTGGGTGAGGTGGTGCGTAAGCTGGAGGGCGATGACTGCCCTGTGGACTGCTCGTCCTGCATCCTGGCGAGGCGCTGCACGCTCTCAGGCCTGCTCAACCGCGCGACCCAAGCCTTCTATGACGATCTAAGCCGCCAGACCCTGGCCGACCTGATCCGCCTGCCCAACCCTACCGCCTAAGCGGCTCAGCCGCGGCCGCGATAGGTGGGGACGCCCTGATCGGGAACCCACAGGCCTTCCGGAACAGCGCCCGTCTGCCAGAACACGTCGATGGGGATGCCGCCGCGCGGATACCAGTAGCCGCCGATCCTCAGCCAGCGCGGCTGGGCGGTCTCGACGATGCGCCGGCCGATCGCCACGGTGCAGTCCTCGTGGAAGGCCCCGTGGTTGCGAAAGGCGCCCAGATAGAGCTTCAGCGACTTGGATTCGATCAGCCAGTCGCCCGGCGCATAGTCGATCACCAGATGCGCGAAGTCCGGCTGGCCGGTGACCGGGCACAAGGAGGTGAACTCCGGAGCCGTGAACCGGGCCAGGTACAGCACATCCTTCTGCGGGTTCGGAACCCGTTCGAGGACGGCGACCTCGGGGCTGTCGAAGCCGCGAACCTCGCGGCCGAGCTGGGTGAGATGGGTGTCTTGCATGCCGCCGTTTACCGCCCGCGCCCAGGAGCGGCAACCGCGCCCCGCGACAGGGCTTTCGGCGCGTCGCCGAAAGGCTTAGTGCGATAGGTAAGAACAGATCAGGGAGACGAGACCATGGCCAAGGGGCAGTTCGAGGATTTTGTGGTGCTGGTGACCGGCGCCTCCACCGGGCTTGGCCGGGCCATCGCCGTCGAGGTGGCGGACCAGGGCGCCGCGGCCGTGATCATCAACTACGCGCGCAGCGCCGAAGAGGCCCAGGAGACCGCCGCCCTCGTCGAGGCCAAGGGCGCCAAGGCGGTCCTGGTGCAGGGCGACGTGGCCAATGACGACGACTGCCGCAAGATCGCCGCCGCGGCCGAGCCGTTCGGACGGATCGACGCCCTGTTCAACAACGCCGGCGTCACCAAGTTCGCCCCGAACCATGGCGACCTGGACGCGGTCTCCGCCGAGGATTTCCAGAACCTCTATGCCGTCAATGTCGTCGGCGCCTTCCAGATGATCCGCGCCGCCCGCGCCCTGCTGGAGGCCGGCCCGCGTCCGGGCGCGGTGGTCAACACCTCTTCCATCGCCGGCGTCATGGGCGTGGGCTCCTCGGTCCCCTATGCGGCCTCGAAGGGCGCCTTGACCACCATGACCATCTCCCTCGCCCGCGGGCTCGCGCCGCGGATCCGGGTCAACGCCATCTGCCCGGGCTTCATCGACACCCCGTGGTTCGGCAAGGGCATGCCCCAGGAGCGCATCGACCGTATGCGCGAGGCCACCATCGCCTCCACCCCGCTCAAGGCCGCCTCCACCGCCGAGGATATCGCCGCCTCGGCCGTGTTCCTGGCCTCCCCGGCCTCGCGCCATGTCACGGGCGAGACCCTGATTGTGGACGCCGGGACACACCTCGGCTACGCGCCGCTGGGCATGCGTTAAATTTAACGTCGCGTTTAGGCCGCACGACACATTTGCGAAGGGCGTACGGCTCAGGTTCACCCGAGGTCAGTTGCGCGAATTTTGGGCGCCCACAGCATGAGGCGCTCAAAATAGTGCCAGCCTAGGCCTGTCGCCGGGCGCGCAGCGTCCATGCGTTGCCCGACTCTGGGTCAAATGACGATGCTTTTACAGATCGGGCGGAGCCTGCCCGGTCGAGACAAGGGGATAAAACGATGAATGCTCTCAAGATTGCTCTGCTCGCCGCGACCGCCACGGTCGCCATGGGCGGCGCCGCCCTCGCCGCCGACGCGCCCTCGGTGTCGTTCAACCTCGGCGCTTCCACCGACTACGTGTTCCGCGGCGTGAGCCAGACGGACGGCCAAGCCCAGGTGTTCGGCGGCGCCGACCTGACCGCCGGCTCGTTCTACGCTGGTACCTGGCTGTCGAACGTCGACTTCAATAACGGCACCAACATGGAGTACGACCTGTACGTCGGCTACAAGCCGCAGGTCGGCCCGGTGGCCATGGACCTGGGCGTCCTGCGCTACGGCTACACCAACTCCCCGTCGGGTCCGGATCAGGACTTCTACGAAATCAAGGTCGCCGGCTCGGTTCCGGTCGGCAAGGGCTCCATCGGCGGCGCCGTCTACTACTCGCCGGAGTTCTTCGGTGAGACCGGCGTGGCCACCTATGTCGAACTGAACGGCTCCGTGCCGGTCGACGACAAGTGGACCCTGTCGGGCGCCATCGGCCACCAGGATGTCGACTACAACGGCGACTACAACACCTGGAACCTGGGCGTCGGCTATGCGCTGACCGACCACATCGGTCTGGACCTGCGCTACTTCGACACCGACGAACATGGCTTCGGCAAGATCTATGACGGTCGCGTCGCGCTCGCCCTGAAGGCGACCTACTAAGATCTTTTAGTTATTCGTCTTTCGGAAAGCCGCCTTCCGCCTTGGGAGGCGGCTTTTCTGTTTTCAGGACGCGCCGCCTGGACTAGGGTCCACCGGCTTCATGCGTTCCGGCGCCCCCAGGGTCGGGAAGGAAGCAAACCGCGTCCGCTCAAGGACACGGGGTTTCATTGGACGCCTCGCGCCGTTGCGGCGCGTTGGGTCCGTGCACATCGGAGCGCGTATCTATGGAGCAGATGACCAACCGTGCGCAGACGGTCATTGCGGATACGCTGATCGCCGCCGGCGCGTTTCTCATCGCCTACCTCCTGTCCGCCACCCGTGCGCTTGGTCTGGATTCCAGCGGGCTGTCGGGGCTGAACCTCGCTCAGCTGACCGCGATCTACGCCACGCTTGCGGCCGTGTTCTCGACCATGTTCCGGCGCGAGCTGTCGCCCTGGCGCTATGTCTCGGTGCCGGACACCCTGGTGCTGGCGCGCACCGCCATGCTGACCGCCGGCGTCTTCCTGCTGGCCGTCTTCGTCATCGACCGCGCCAGCGGCCTGGCCCGCTCGGTCCTCGCGCTAGCGCCGATCCTGCAGATGGTCGGCTCCATGGGCGCGCGCATCGCCCGCCGCGCCCTGCATGAGCACGCCTTGGACAGCTTCGCGCCGATGAAGCCGGTGCGGGACCGCGCCGCCCAGGCCCCGTCCCTGCTGCTGATCGGGCCGACCGCCCTGGCCGACACCTATCTGCGCGACGTGGCCCGCCGCCACGACCATGCCTGGACCCCGGTGGGCATCGTCAGCCCGGACAGCCGCGACATCGGCCAGCAGGTCCGCAGCGTCTGCGTGATCGAGTGCATCCAGAACCTGGACGCCGCCCTGGCCGACCTGCGCCGCTGGAACCGCTATCCGCGCGCCATCCTGTTCCTCGACGAGCCGGGCCGCCTGAAGGGCCTGACCGCCGACCTGCTCGGCCGTTTGAAGAACGACGGCATCCGCCTGCTGCGCCTGCCCTCTATCGTTGAACTGTCGCAGCACGACGGCGTGTCCCTGCTGCCGATGCGCGAAATCAGCGTCGAGGAACTGCTGGCCCGCGAGCCCATCGAACTCGACCGCGCCGCCGTCGGCGCCTTGATCCGCGGCCGTCGCGTGTTGATCACCGGCGCCGGGGGCTCCATCGGCGCGGAGCTCTGCCGCCAGGTGGCGGCCTTCCAGGCGGCCCACATCACCCTGCTGGACTTCTCCGAGACCTCCCTGTTCGAAATCGACCGGGAGATGGGCGAGGTCTATCCGAACCAGTCGCGCCACGCCGCCCTGGTGGACGTCCGCAACGCCGACCGCGTCCGAGGATGCTTCCTGGCGGAAAAGCCGGACCTGGTGTTCCACGCCGCGGCGCTCAAACACGTGTCGATGGTCGAGCGTCACCCGTGCGAGGGGATCCTGACCAACGTCGTCGGGACCTGGAACGTGGCCGAGGCCGCCCGGGCCTGCGGCGCCGCCCAGATGGTGCTGATCTCCACCGACAAGGCGGTGGATCCGTCCAACGTCATGGGCGCCACCAAGCGCCTGGCCGAGGCTGTGATCCAGGCCCAGCAATTCGGCCAGGGCGCCCGCTTCTCCGCCGTGCGGTTCGGCAATGTGCTGGGCTCGGCCGGCTCGGTGGTGCCGATCTTCCGGTCGCAGATCGAACGCGGCGGCCCGGTCACCGTCACCCACGAAGAGATGAGCCGGTTCTTCATGACCATCCCCGAGGCGGCGCAGCTCGTGCTGCACGCCACGGCGGCCTGCGCCGAGGACGTAGACTCCAACAACGCCCGCCTGTTCCTGCTGGAGATGGGTGAACCCGTTCGGATCATGGACCTGGCGCGCCAGATGATCGCCCTGTCCGGGCGCACCTTGGGCAAGGACATCGAGATCGAAATCACCGGCCTGCGCCCGGGCGAAAAGCTCACCGAGGCCCTGCTGGACGAGACCGAGCGGTCCATTCCCTGCGCGCCCAAGGTGATGGAGGTCGTGTCCTCCTCCGCCCTGCGGGTCACCGCGAACCACCTGCGCGACCTGCAGCGTTTGGCGGAAACCGGCGACATCGAGGACGTGCGCCGGGCCCTGTTCGAGCTGGTCGCCCAGATCCGCGGCGAGCGGCCCGGTCCGGCTCCAAGCCTGCGCGTGGTCGCTGGCGGTTGATCCCGGCGCTCAGCCGGGCATAAGACGCCATGGCTCGCATTCTCGTCACCGGCTCGGCCGGCTTCATCGGCTCGCACCTGTCGCACAAGCTGCTCGACCGCGGCGACGAGGTGATCGGGCTGGACAACCTCAACGCCTACTACGACCCGAAGCTGAAGGCCGACCGGCTGGCCAGGCTCGAGGCCCGCGACGGCTATCGCCATGCCAAGATCAACCTCGAGGATCAGGCCGCGGTCGCCGCCCTGTTCGCTGAGACCAAGCCCGACGGCGTGGTCAACCTGGCCGCCCAGGCCGGGGTCCGCTACAGCCTTGAGCAGCCCCGCACCTATGTGGACTCCAACCTCGTCGGCTTCCTCAACATCCTGGAAGGCTGCCGCGCCGTTCAACCGGCCCATCTGGTCTACGCCTCAACCAGCTCGGTCTACGGCGCCAATGGCAAGCTGCCGTTTTCCGTCCATGACGGGGCCAACCACCCCATCACCCTCTACGCCGCCACCAAGCTGGCCAATGAGGCGATGGCGCATTCCTATGCCCACCTGTTCGGCTTTCCCTGCACGGGCCTGCGCTTCTTTACCGTCTACGGCCCCTGGGGCCGCCCGGACATGGCGCTGTTCAAGTTCACCGACGCAATTCTGAAGGACCAGGCCATCGACGTGTATGGTCAGGGCAAGATGCAGCGGGACTTCACCTTCGTGGAGGATATCGTCCTGGGCGTCATGGCCGCCCTCGACCGCCCGGCGGCCGTCAATCCCGCCTGGAACCCGCAAGCTCCTGACCCCGCCACCAGCGGTGTCGCCCCCTGGCGGGTGCTGAACCTCGGCAACAGCCAGCGTGTCGAGCTGATGCGCTACATCGAGGTTCTGGAAGAGAAGCTCGGCCGAAAGGCCAAGCTGAACCTCATGCCCATGCAGCCCGGCGACGTCGCCCGCACCGAAGCCGATGTCGAGGCCACGCGCGCGGCCCTGGACTACGCCCCCACCACACCTGTCGAGGTCGGTGTCGGCAAGTTCGTCGACTGGTATCTCGACTACTACAAGGCGCGCTGATCGATCAGGCGTAGCCCTCGATCGCCGTCACCTCGTTGGCCGAGCCGAGGATGACGGCCACGCGCTGATGCAGCTGGGTGGGCTGGACATCCAGCATCCGGCCGGCATCGCCGGCGATGGAGCGGCCGCCGGCCTGCTCGACGACGAAGCTCATGGGATTGCCCTCGTACATCAGCCGCAGCTTGCCCGGCTTACCCGGCTCGCGCTTGTCCCAAGGGTACATGAAGACGCCGCCGCGGCTTACGATGCGATGGACGTCAGCCACCATGGAGGCGACCCAGCGCATATTGAAATCCTTGCCCCGCGGGCCTTCCTTGCCAGCCAGGCAGTCGTCGATATAGGCGCGGACCGGCTGGGCCCAGTGGCGCATGTTCGACATGTTGATGGCGAACTCCTTGGTGTCCGCCGCAATGCGCACATTTTCGGCGACCTGGAGCCAGGCCTTGCTGGCCGGATCCAGGGTGAAGACGAAGACGCCGGCGCCCAGGGTCAGGACCAGGGTCGTTTGCGGGCCATAGACCACATAGCCGGCCGCCACCTGGGCCGAGCCCGGCTGCAGGAAGTGCTCGGTCTTGGGCGCACCGCCCTTGGCCGGCAGCACCGAGAAGATGGTGCCGATAGAGACATTGACGTCGATGTTGCTGGACCCGTCGAGCGGATCGAACAGCAGCAGGTAGGGGCCCTGCTCCGCCGTCGGATGGATGTCGTCCATCTCTTCAGACGCCATGCCCGACAGGTTCGGCGAGCCGTGAAGGCCGTTGAGCAGCAGGTCGTTGGAAATGACGTCCAGCTCCTTCTGGACCTCGCCCTGCACATTCTCGGTGCCGCGCGAGCCGAGCGCCCCGCTGAGCGCGCCGCCGGCCACCAGGGTGGCGATGGACGCGCAGACCTCAGCGACCTGGGCGATCAGCCCCTGCAGGGCGACGGGCGCCGGGCCGGAGGCCGTCTGGGCGTTGGCGAGAAAGGCGGAAAGGTCTTTGGCGGACATCGGGCTCTCATGGCCGGCGAAGCCGGCGCGTTCAGCGGGTGATCCTGGGCTGGCCAAGGGCGCGCCGCAGCGGTTCAGATGGGTGTGAAATGGCACGAGGGAGGAGCTTCATGCAAACCCTCTTGCGTGTCTCAGGGCACGGCTTGTTCGCGGCCGTCCACCGCCTATGGTGTGGCAAAGCGCACGTCCTTGGAGCCCCGGCATGAACACCTTCACCCCCTCGCGATTCTGGGTCGAAGCCGGAGATGACCTCCTTCAGGAGATGATCACCCTGCGCCGCTCGATCCACGAGGAGCCGGAGCTGGGCCTGCACCTGCCCAAGACCACCGCCAAGGCCAAGGCCGCGCTCGAAGGCCTGCCGCTGGAGATCTATGAAGGGCCGTCCACCACGGGATTCGTAGCCGTGCTCCGCGGCCCGGCCAATGGCCGCACGGTGCTGCTGCGCGGCGATATGGACGCCCTGCCGCTGGACGAGGACACCGGCCTCGACTTCTCGTCCCGCACGCCCGGCGCCATGCACGCCTGCGGCCATGACACCCATGTCGCCATGCTGGCCGGGGCCGCCCGGGCGCTGTGCGCCAAGCGCGACCAGCTGGCCGGCACGGTGATGTTCATGTTTCAGCCGGGCGAGGAAGGCTACCACGGCGCCCGCTGGATGCTGGACGACGGCCTGATCAATCCCCTGCCCGACGCCGCCTTCGCCCTGCACATCTCGCCGAACATCCCGACCGGCGTCTTCGCCGGCCGCGCCGGGCCGCTACTGGCCGCCGCCGACCGTTTCGAAATCACCGTGAAGGGCCGGGGCGGCCACGCCTCCCAACCGCAGGACGCCATCGACCCGATTCCTGTCGCCTGCGAGATCGTCACCGCGATCCAATCGATGGTCACCCGCCGTATCCCGGCCTTCGATCCGGTGGTGATCACGGTGGGCCGCATCCAGGCGGGCACCACCAACAACGTCATTCCCGAGGTGGCGGTGATCGAAGGCACCATCCGCTCGTTCTCGGAGCGATCTCGCGAGCTGGCGCATGAGGGGCTGAAGCGGCTGGCCCCGCACATCGCCCAGGCTCACACCGCCGAGGCTGAGGTCGAGGTGATCCCCGGCTTCCCGGTGACCCATTGCGCCTCGGAGGCCACCGCCCTGTTCGAGCGCACCGCCGAGGCCCTGTTCGGCGAAGGCGCTTGGCGCACCATGCCTTCGCCGGCCATGGGCGCGGAGGACTTCGCCTATGTCCTGCAGAAGGTTCCAGGGGCCATGGCCTTCCTGGGCGCAACCCCGGAAGGCGGCGACTGGCGGTCCTGCTGCGCCCTGCACTCCAACCGCATGGTGCTGGACGAACGGGTGATGGCGCGCGGCGTGGCCATGCACTGCGCCATCGCCGAGGCCTTCCTGTCCGGCGGGTTCGACCCCGCCGATTGACGCCTTCCGTACCGAACTCTCGAATTTCCGCTGCGTCGTGACGCAGGGGCAGCTAGGGTGTGGCCGCGCGCAGGCCGGGACCTCGCGCCATTTCAGGAGACGATATTTTGAAGAACCTGTTCAACATCGAAGGCAAGGTGGCGGTGGTCACCGGGGGCAGCCGCGGCATCGGCGAGATGATCGCCCGCGGTTATGTCGAGAACGGCGCCAAGGTCTATATCTCGTCGCGCAAGGCCTCGGTCTGCGACGGCCTGGCCGAGGAGCTGTCGCAGTACGGGACCTGCATCTCCCTGCCCTTCGACCTGTCGAACATGGACGGCATCGAGGGCCTGGCCAAGGCGGTGGCCGAGCGGGAATCCAAGCTCGACATCCTGGTCAACAACGCCGGCGCCACCTGGGGCGCGCCCATCGACGAGTACCCGGAAGACGGCTGGGACAAGACGATGGACCTGAACACCAAGTCGATCTTCTTCCTGACCCAGAAGCTGCTGCCGCAACTGCGCGCGGCCGCTACCCATGAGCATCCGTCGCGGGTGATCAACATCGCCTCGGTCAACGGCATCGAGCCGCCGGCGCTTGAGACCTACGCCTATTCGACCTCGAAGGCCGGCTGCATCATGCTGACGCGGCACATGGCCAAGCGGCTGGCGGCCGACGACATCCTGGTCAACGCCATCGCGCCCGGCCCCTTCCAGAGCCACATGATGGCCGCGACCCTGGCCCGAGCCGGCGACGCGATCGCCAAGTCCAATCCCCGCGGCCGGATCGGCACGCCCGAAGACATCGCCGGCGTTGCGATCTTCCTGGCCAGCCGCGCCAGCGCCTACACCACCGGCGCGGTGGTGCCCTGCGACGGCGGTTCGGCCGAGGTCTGATCCCAGCGAGGCCTCAGGCGGCGATCAGACCGCCTGAGGCTGCTGGACCGCGCCACTCACCGGCGCGGGCTTCGACATCCAGACGGCCAGCATCAGGAACAGCATGCTGGCGACCTGGGCGGCGACATATCGGCGCCGGCATGAACAGGAACAGGTGGGTCTGAGACCGGATCGTCATGCCCCGTCTACTGGAGCGGCTTGTCCAGGCAGATCATGGTCTGGCTGACCATGTTGGTGTTGGCCTGGTACTCGGCCACGAACGCGTTCCAGGCAGCGTCGGCGGGCCCAGCTTCCGGACCGGGCGGATTGACGTGCACGGTGGCCACCATGTCGGGCGAGACCGACCAGCCGGTCGCCTTGTCGCGGGTCAGCACCCTGCCCCCGACCTGCTTGTTCTTGGTCTGACCGTGGGCGACGTACCAGGCCTGGTTGTCGGCCACCGCCTTGTCGAAGCCGGCCTTGGAGCCCTCGGGCTTGATCTGGCTGGTCCGGATGATGACCAGCTGGCCGTTGGGGCATAACGCCTGGGGGCTGTCAGCGGCCTGGGCGGCGACGGGAGATACGGCGCACAGAATGGCGGCCGCCGCGAGCACGGAGGTGATCTTCATATGTCTCTCCTGATGTTTTGCGGCCCAGCGTTGTCGCGAGCCTACAGCTAGCTAGCCCCGAAGGTCGCCCGCCCCAAGCTCGCCAAAAATCTACAGGGCCGCGTGGGCGCGCCCGGGAAAGGCGGCCCTCAGGGAGGCGCGCATGAACTGGATGACCAGGGCGAATGTCTGCGTGGCGTTGTCCGAGAAGGCCTCCGTGAAGACCACGTTGTCGGATCCGGACAAGGTCAGGGCGCCGGCGGCCTGGGCGTCCGCCAGCATCTTGTTGATGTGCGCCCGGCTGACCCCGAATTCCCGGGCGAGCCCGGACCGGGAGATGGTGACCGCCTCCATCAGCCGCGCGCGCCCAGGAGCCTGGTCGGCGATCAGGCGGGCGAGGATGCGGCCGCCGGATTTGCGTGACAGGAAGATCTCGATGGGCGTCCAGGGGCCGGCGACCATGTCCCGGTGCATGGTGCTCAAGGCGCCCAGCCAGAAGCAGAACTGCGCCAGCGCCGCGTCATCCGCCAGAACTGACGGTGGCGGCAGGGCGGGATCAATGATCCGCGCGCCTTCGATCTGGATCGACATGTTGCGGCGCATGCGCTCAAGAAAGCGCGGCTTTAAGATCAGACGGCGCCGGGTCCACCGCTCGGCGCCGCTGGGCACCACCAGGTCACCGGCGTCCTGGGCCAAGCGCAGGAACTCGGTCACGCGGCCCGTGCTGCTGGTCCGGTTGGCTTGGGTCGCCGCGATCAGATTGGTGGCGGTGAGCCCATCGGGGCTCTTGTCCAGGACGATCGCGGCCAGATAGAGCGAACTCCGCCCCAGGTCGTCCAGCAAGAGCCGACCGACCGAGTCCATGGCGGCATGGTGGGCGAGGCTCGCCCGGGCCAGGTGATTGCAAGCCTCCGTCAACCGTGGATGCGCCTGCAGGGCGGCGATGGCCTGCGGGCTGAACCCGGTGTCGATGTCCCCTGCCCCATCCATACGCGTCAGAGTCGGAAGTCGGTCTCGTCCTTCGGGAACATCGCCTTCAGATCCTGCACCACAACGCCAGGTTTGCCTAAGGCCTTGATGGCGTCCAGGCCCATGGCGTGAAAGGCGCCGTGCGCGACGGCGACGATGACCCCGTCATAGGCGCCCTTGTCCGGGTGAGCGATGGGCCTGACCCCATACTCCGCCTCGGCTTCGTCGAGATCGACCCAGGGGTCATGGACATCCACGGCGATCTCATAGCCCGCCAGTTCGCGGACAATGTCGATCACCCGGGTGTTGCGCAGGTCGGGGCAGTTTTCCTTGAAGGTCAGCCCCATGACCAGGACGCGGGCGCCGCGGACCTTCACGTCGCGGCGGATCAGGGCCTTGATCATGGCCTCGGCCACATAGGCGCCCATGCCGTCATTGATCCGGCGGCCCGCCAGGATCACCTGCGGATGATGCCCCACCGCCTCGGCCTTGAAGGTCAGGTAGTAGGGATCGACCCCGATACAGTGGCCGCCCACCAGGCCGGGCTGGAACTTCAGGAAGTTCCACTTGGTGCCGGCGGCGGCCAGGACCTCCTGAGTATCCACACCCAGGCGATTGAAAATCATCGAGAATTCGTTGATCAGGGCGATGTTCAGGTCGCGCTGGGTGTTCTCGATCACCTTGGCGGCCTCGGCCACCCGGATGGAGCTGGCCAGGTGGGTGCCGGCCTTCACGACCGCGCCATAGAGGGCGTCGACAAAGGCCGCCGCCTCCGGCGTCGAGCCCGCGGTCACCTTGATGATGCTGGAGAGCCGGTGCGCTCGGTCGCCGGGATTGGCCCGCTCGGGGCTGTAGCCGGCGTAGAAGTCGCGGTTGAAGGCGAGGCCCGAGACCTGCTCCACCACCGGCACGCAATCCTCTTCGGTGGCGCCCGGATAGACGGTGGATTCATAGACCACCACGGCGCCGGGACTGATCGCGCGGCCCACCGTGCGGCTGGCGCTGAGCAGCGCGCCGAGGTCGGGACGATTGTGGGCGTCGATGGGGGTCGGCACCGTGACGATGAAGACGTTGCAGGCCTTCAGGTCGGCTTCGTCGCGCGACAGGGTGAGGCGCTGGGCGACCTTCAGCTCGGCTTCGTCGACCTCCAGGGTGCGGTCATGGCCGGCCTGGAGCTCGGCGATGCGCGCCTCGCTGATATCGAAGCCCACCACGTCGTAGACCTCGGCCAGAGCCACGGCGAGCGGCAGGCCGACATAGCCCAGGCCGATTACGGCGACCTTGGCGGGTGTCTGGGTGAAGGGGTTCAACAACATCGCGGGCTCGCAGGACGCGCGCGAGGAACCGCGCACGTCCTGTGACTAGACTATTTTGGCCGCAGACCGCTACTCGGCCGGCGCCATCGCGGGCTTCGCCGCCTTGTCGAGGCGGCTGACCAGGGCCTCGTACTGGGCCCAGAGGGCCTTGGGCAGATGGTCGCCGAACTTCTCATAGGCCGCCGGGATCAACGAAGCCTCTTCCTTCCAGACCGTCGGGTCGACGGTCAGCAGGAAGTCCAACTGGGCCGGCGTGAGGGTCAGGCCCGAGACGTCGAGGGCGGCGTCCGTGGGGAGGCGGCCAATCGGGGTGTCCTTGGCCTCGGCCTTGCCGTCCAGGCGCTCGAAGATCCACTTCAGCACGCGGCTGTTCTCGCCATAGCCCGGCCAGACGAACTTGCCGTTCTCGTCCTTGCGGAACCAGTTGACGAAATAGATGCGCGGCAGCTTCGAGGCGTCGGCGGTCTCGCCCATCTTCAGCCAGTGGCCGAAATAGTCGCCCATGTTGTAGCCGCAGAAGGGCAGCATGGCGAACGGGTCGCGGCGCAGCTCGCCGATCTTGTTCTCAGCCGCGGCGGTGCCTTCCGAGGCCACGTTGGAGGCCAGGAACACGCCGTGGGCCCAGTCGAAGGCCTCGGTGACCAGCGGCACCGCGCTGGCGCGGCGGCCGCCGAACAGGATGGCGGAGATCGGCACGCCCTTGGGGTCTTCCCATTCCGGCGCGATGACCGGGCATTGGGCGGCCGGCACAGTGAAGCGCGCGTTCGGGTGGGCGGCGGGCTCGTCGCTATCCGGCGTCCAGGGACGGCCCTTCCAGTCGGTGAGGTTCGGCGGCGGGTCCTTGGTCAGGCCCTCCCACCACACGTCGCCGTCCGGGGTCAGGGCCACATTGGTGAAGACGCTGTTGCCGTGCAGGGCGTCGACCGCGTTCTTGTTGGTCTCGATGCCAGTGCCGGGCGCCACGCCGAAGAATCCGGCTTCCGGATTGATGGCGTAGAGCTGGCCATCGTCGCCGAAGCGCATCCAGCAGATGTCGTCGCCGATGGTCTCGGCCTTCCAGCCCGGCAGGGTGGGCTGGAGCATGGCCATGTTGGTCTTGCCGCAGGCGCTCGGGAAGGCCGCGGCCACGTAGCGGACGGCGCCTTCCGGCGAGGTCAGCTTCAGGATCAGCATGTGCTCGGCGAACCAGCCCTCGTCGCGGGCCATGACCGAGGCGATACGGAGGGCGAAGCACTTCTTACCCAGCAGGGCGTTGCCGCCGTAGCCCGAGCCGTAAGACCAGATCTCGCGGGTCTCAGGGAAGTGGACGATGTACTTGATCTCGTTGCACGGCCACGGAACGTCCTGCTGGCCCGTGGCCAGGGGCATGCCGACCGAGTGGACGCAGGGGACGAAGAAGCCGTCTTCGCCGATCTCGTCCAGGGCGCCCTTGCCCATGCGGGTCATCACCCGCATCGAGATGGCGACATAGGCGCTGTCGGTGATCTCGACGCCCAGCTGGCTGATCTTGGAGCCCAGCGGGCCCATGCTGAAGGGCACCACGTACATGGTGCGGCCCTTCATGCAGCCCTTGAACAGGTCCTGCAGGTCGGCGCGCATTTCGCCGGGTTCGAGCCAGTTGTTGGTCGGACCCGCGTCAGCCGGGTCCTGGGAGCAGATGAAGGTGCGGCTTTCTACTCGGGCCACATCGCGCGGATCGGAGGCGGCGAGGAACGAGTTGGGGCGCTTTTCCGGATTGAGCGGCTTCAGGGTGCCGCTCTTGACCAGCTCAGCGGTCAGGGCCTCCCACTCGGCGTCCGATCCGTCGCACCAGTGAACCCGGTCGGGCTGCGTCAGGGTCGCAATGTCTTGGACCCACTGGACCAGCTTGGCGTGCTTGGTCGGCGCAGGGGCAAGGCCCGGAATCGACGTGGCCTGGGACAAACTCGCTACTCCTTGGTGACGCCGGACAGGGCCGGACCCGGATGGGCAACGCCATAGTCACCCGCCGGCAAAATGGCGAGACCGCACAAGGAAAAATTCGTTAGGAAACCGGTTACCTAACCCAAGATTCTCCGGAAAGCTGCAGCAACGGCCCGCACTAGCGGCAGATTATGGTGAATTCAGATCGTTACATCCGAATCTACATTCACCCTACGGCGCCCTGGAAGCTTAGGCGGAACCTTGTTCAACAAACTTCAGGCTGCGGCGGCCTTGGACTGATGTTGCGGCGCACTAAAACTGTGCGCCGCAACCTGAACTCAGGACGCCATCTTCAAGGCGGGCCGGCCAGCGCCAGCGCTGAGCCGGAAGCGTTCCGTCGCCTCCGCCAGGGCCTGGGCCTCGTGGGCGACAGCACGGGTCGCGGCCGTGGACTCTTCGACCATGGCGGCGTTCTGCTGGGTCGCCTGGTCCATCTGGTTGATCGCCGAATTGATCTGGGCCAGGCCCGAGGCCTGCTCCTGAGCCGAGGACGCGATCTCGCCCACCAGGCCGTCGATCTCGTTCACCTGGGTGGCGATCCGCTGCAGGGCCTCGCCGGTCAGGCCGACCAGCCGCACGCCGGCGCCGACCTGCTCGCTGGAAGCCTCGATCAGCGACTTGATCTCCTTGGCGGCTTCTGCGGAGCGCTGAGCAAGCGCCCGGACTTCCGAGGCCACGACGGCGAAGCCCTTGCCGGCGTCGCCGGCCCGGGCCGCTTCCACGCCCGCGTTCAGGGCCAGGAGGTTGGTCTGGAAGGCGATCTCGTCGATCACCCCGATGATCTGGCCAATCTGGGCCGACGAGGCCTCGATCTCGCCCACGGCGGCGACCGCGTCGGAGACAACCTGGTTGCTTTCGTGAGCGCCGGTCTTGGCGGTGGAGACCACCTGGGCGGCGCGCTTGGCGTTGCCGGCCGAGCGGCTGATGGTCTCGGTGATCTCGTCGAGCGCCGCGGCGGTCTCCTCCAGGCTCGCGGCCTGGCTCTCGGTGCGCCGGGACAGCGAGGCGGCCGCCTGGTCGAGCTCGCGCACGCTGGAGTGCATGCCGGTGGTCGAGGCCTTGATGGCGGCGATGGTCTGCTCGAGCCGCGAGATCGCGGCGTTGTAGTCGTGGCGCAGCTTCTCGAACTGGGGCGCGAAGGCGTTGTTCAGGCGGAACGACAGGTCGCCGTCGGCCAGGCGGGCCAGGCCATCGGCCAGGCTTTCGGTGACCTGGGCCCGTTCGTGATCCACGGAGGCTTGCAGTCGCGCGCGGTCCTGGGAGGCCTGCTCCTCGGCGAGATGGGCGGCCTCGGCCTCGGCCATGGCCTTCTGGGCCGTGTCCAGTGACGCTTCGGCGCGGGACACCGCCTCGCTGGAGACCGCGAACATGCCGACGATGCTTTGGCAGACCCACATGAGGATGGCCGCCTCCGCGATCAGGATCACGGCGTGGACCATGACCCGGCCAAGGCCGGCCGAGCCGGGGAACACCGCGGCGGGCAACAGGAAGCTGAGGGTCAGGTGGTGAACGGCCACGACGGCGGCGCCGGCCAGGATGGCGCGCCAGTCACAATAGATCACCAGGGCCGCAAGGGCGGCGAAATAGGCCATGTGCAGGTCGATCTGCCAGGGGTGCCCCTTGAAGGCCGCCACCAGCAGGGACACGAGGCCCATGAGCGCCGCGGCGATGGCCATGCGGCCGCCCGCGCCGTCCTTGTCAGAGGCGCCCGCCAGGGTCGCGCCGCCGGCCAGGGCCGCGGCGCCGAGCCCCAAGGCCAGCCAGGGTCCCTTCAGAAGCAGGGCGGCGCCGGTGACCGCAAGGACGAGCCCCCACAGGACACCGCCTATGAGCCGGTGACCGAACGCCCGCTGTTCAGCAATGGTCTTGAACATAACTCACCCACAGGTTTGGCCGTCGCCGGCTCAAGATAGCGCGTCCTCAAACCAGGGATTGCGCGAGAAGCCTTAACGAGCGTTTACCTACCCTAGGGAAACCCGCCGCGACCCCTTGCCGCACAAGGGATTGTCGCCGAGATGCGAGCCGCCCGCGCGAGTTGTGCGGTTAAGCTGGAAAAGCAGGGCGCAATGTCTACAATTGTCGCGCTTGCGAAAGGATATGTCGGCCTGGACATCAAAAATGTCTGACAATCTTGTTGCGCGCGAGCCCCCAGCCTGCGACCTATCCTGAACAAACGTCTCAAGGGGGGATCGTCATGCGTTCGACCGCCGCGCCGCAAGGGCCGCACCGCCGCAGACTGCTTCTGGCCGGGGCCAGCCTTTTCCTCCTGCCCGGCTGCGCCAGTCTCGCGACCGGTGGCGGAGGCGCGCCTCGCAAGGCCGGTGAATGGCCGGTCTATGGCGGCGACAATCGGGGGACCAAGTATTCGCCCCTGGATCGCATCCACCGCGGCAACGCCAAGGATCTGCAGGTCGCCTGGACCTGGGCCTCGCCCGATGACGCGGTGCGCGCCGCCAATCCCGGCCTGCCGCTGGGCGAATTCCAGGCCACCCCGATCATGGTCGACGGCAAGCTGTTCGTCTCCACGGCCTTCTGCCAGGTGGCCGCGATCGATCCCGTCACTGGCGCGACCCTGTGGCTCTATGATCCGGGGACCTGGAAGCACGGCGCCTTCACAAGCAAGGGCCTGATCCACCGCGGCGTCGCCTACTGGCGCGAGGGCGACGACGCCCGGGTGATCATCGCCACCGGCGACAATCGGCTGATCGCCCTCGACGCCGCTACGGGCAAGCCCGTGCCCAGCTTCGGCCAGAACGGCGAGGTGGACCTTGGGACCATCGGCCTGAGCCGCCCCCTGGCCCGCGATCCGGTCGACCTCTTTGGCACGACCTCAGCGCCGGTCATCTGCAGGGACGTGGTCATCGTGGGCCAGTACATCCACGACCGCCCTGTGATCGCTGAGATGCCGCCCGGCGACGTGCGCGGCTTTGATGTCCGCACCGGCGCGCTGAAGTGGACCTTCCGCACCGTGCCGCGCAAAGGCGACTACGGCTACGACACCTGGGAGGGCGGCTCGGCCGACCGCAACGGCAACGCCAACGTCTGGGCGCCCTTCACCGCCGATGACGAGACCGGCCTCGTCTATCTGCCCGGCACCTGCCCGACGAACAACTTCTATGGCGGAGACCGTCCGGGCGACAATCTGTTCGGCAATGCGCTGATCTGCGTGGACGCGAGCACCGGCCTGCGCCGCTGGCACTTCCAGTTCGTGCACCACGACATCTGGGACTACGACCTGCCCTGCGCACCGAACCTCGTGGACATCACGGTCGGCGGCCGACGCATCAAGGCCGTGGCCCAGGTCACCAAATCCGGCTTCACCTTCGTCTTCGACCGCCTGACCGGCCAGCCCGTCTGGCCGATCGAGGAGCGCCCCGTCCCACAGAGCGAGCTGAAAGGCGAGAGGACCTCCCCCACCCAGCCCTTCCCCACCCTGCCCCGCCCCTTCGAGCATCCGGGGATGAGCGCCGACCTGCTGGTGGACTTCACCCCGGAAATCCGGGCGGAAGCCGAGGCGATCCTGGCCAACTACAAGTGGGGTCCGATCTTCACGCCGTTCGGGACCAAGCCGACGATCCAGACCCCGGCCTGGGTCGGCGGCGCCAACTGGGGCGGCGCGGGCGTCGATCCGGAGACGGGCGTGCTGTTCGTGCCCTCCACCTCGTCCATCGCCTCCATGGCGTTGGATGAGACCGGCAAGCGGGTGGCCGGCGCCAATGAGACCGAAGAGATCGCCGGCAGCTCGCGGGTGGTCACCGGCCCGCGTGGCCTGCCGCTGCTCAAGCCGCCCTATGGCCGCATCACCGCCATCGACCTGAACACCGGGGAGCATCTGTGGATGCGGCCCAATGGCCCTGGGGCCACCGACAGCCCGGCGATGAAGCCGTTCAATCTCGGCTGGGTCGGCTCCACCGGGCGCACCGGCCCGCTGGTGACCAAGACCCTGCTGTTCGTGGGCGAGGGTCCGCACGACCCGCGCTACGCCAAGAAGGTGCTGCGCGCCTATGACAAGGCGACCGGCGAGATCGTCGCCGAGATCGAGCTGCCCGGCCACACCCTGGGGCCGCCCATGACCTATGAAAAGGGCGGCCGCCAGTTCATCGTCTGCGGCATGGGCTTCCGCCGACAGCCGCACCGCCTCGTCGCCCTCGCCCTGCCCGCCTGAGGATCCGCCATGTCCCTGACCCGACGCCTCGCCCTCGGCCTGACCGCGGCCGCCACCCTCGCCGCCGCAACGCCCGCCTTCGCCGTAGGCGCGATGAAGCACTACATCCTGGTCGACCTGAAGCCGGGAACCGACCAGCTGGTGCTGGACCGCTGGTACATGACCTTCCACGCCCCGCAGGTGCGCCGCGCCTACAAGGCCTGGCAGCGCAACTACATCTCCTTCCGGTCCTACCTGCCGCCGGAAGAGGCCAAGGCGGCCTACCCCCTGCTCTACGGACGGATGACCGAGATCCAGTTCGACAGCCTGGCCGACTTCCAGGAGACGCGGCCGAACAACATCTATGGCGGCCTGAACTCCTTCACCCCACCGCCCGGCGGCTGGGCCAATCCGCCCTTCACCTCGACCACCGCCAGCATTCCGGTGAACCCGCAAACGGTGTTTGTGTCCAAGGACACGCCGCCCAAGGAGACGCCCTATCTGCGCTGGGTGGTCTTCTTCCGCTATCCAGCCGGCGTCAGCGCCGCCGACGGCGACGCCTGGTATGAGACCACCTACGCCAAGATGGCCGCCGCCCGCCCGGGCGTGAAGCGCTACGCCCTCTATAAGGCGGTCTCGGAGCGGGCCGAATATCCCCGCGTGGCCGAGTTCTGGTTCGACGACTACGCCGCCTGGAAGGCCGCCTTCCTACCTGCGCCTGCGGTCGCCCCGCCGCCCTGGGGCGGCAAAGGCCTGCATGTGGACGCGATCTCGATGTTCGTCGGCGAAAACCCGGACGTCGACTTCGTCAACGACAAGCGCTCGATCCCCTAGCGCCCCACGGACTGGTCTGCCGCATCACGGCGGGCCTTCTGGAACTGGGGCCGCAGGCCGCTCTCCAGGCCGAACTCCATCAGGGTGTCGGCGCCGGAGTTGTAGGCCGGCCACGCCGGCTGACCGGGGCAGGCCGGCGCACCCGTCTTGGCGAAAGCCACCCAGCAGCTGTGGACCAGGGCTTCCATCGCCTGGTCCTCGGGCGAGCTGAACCGGCCCGCGAGCTTCGTACCCGTCGCGAAGGCGTAGAGGATTTCGGCCCCGTGCGGCGCGCCCTTGGCCCGACCACGCTGGGCGGTAGGCACGTAGGAGAAATAGTAGAGCCAGGACGGCGCGCCCTTGGCCGCCTGACTTGCGACCCAGCGCGCCGGCGCCCCCATCACCAAGTCCGTATAGGCCGCATCGACCCGGTCCTCGTCGGTGGGCAGGCTGGCGTAGGCGGCCTTCTGGGCCGGTGTCAGGCGCGCCAGGACCGCGGCGGGCGGTAGCGGAAAAGCCTTCAACAGCGAGGCCTCATAGCTGTTCGAGCCAATCAGCAGCGGCACATCGATCGCCCTGCCAGAGGTGAAGGCCTCGGCGGGCGTGTCCTTGATCAGGCGGCCATCCTGGAAAGGCCCCACCGAGCCGATCCCCTTGGGCAGGTCGAAAAGCGCCTCGGGCGGCAGGGCCCGCATAGCGTCGAGGGAGGCGTCGGGGGCGAGCCCTGCCTTGGTCATCAGATCGACCCCAGCCCGTTCGGCCTGGGCCAAATCGGTTCGCGCCTGCCAACCGCCGCCGGACTCGACGA
This sequence comes from Phenylobacterium conjunctum, assembly GCF_042679085.1. Lineage (NCBI taxonomy): Bacteria > Pseudomonadati > Pseudomonadota > Alphaproteobacteria > Caulobacterales > Caulobacteraceae > Phenylobacterium > Phenylobacterium conjunctum. The sequence goes on from NZ_JBHTLQ010000019.1 coordinate 55,831, forward strand.
TGGCCTTGGCGAACAGGCCCTTGGCCGCCGGTGTGGTCAGAAGTGACAGGATCGCCGAGCCGCCCGCCGATTCCCCGAACACGGTGACGTTCTTCGGATCGCCCCCAAAGGCCGCGATATTGGCCTGCACCCACTTGAGCGCCGCCAGCTGGTCCATCAGGCCATAGTTGCCGAGCGGTGCGTCGGGCGCCGCGGCCTTGGTCAGGGCCGGATGGGCGAAGAAGCCCAGGGCGCCAAGCCGATAGTTGATCGTGACCAGGACCACGCCGTCCTGGGCGAACCGGGTCCCGTCATAGATCGGGCCGACGCCGGAGCCGAAGCGGAAGGCCCCGCCGTGGATCCAGACCATGACCGGCGCCTTCTTCGCCTTGGGCGGCGCCCAGACGTTCAGGGAGAGGCAGTCCTCACTCTTCGGGGCCTGAGCGCCCATGGCCAGCACGCCGTCGGGACGCGCGGGCTGCGGGCAGATCGGCGCAAAAGCGGTGGCGTCCCGCGCGCCGCTCCAGGCGGAGACCGGCGCGGGGGCCGCCCAGCGCAACGCTCCGACCGGCGGGGCGGCATAGGGAACACCCTTGAACACTGAGACCCCGTCGGCGGTCGCCCCGGCGAGGACGCCGGTGTCGATCCGAGCCCTCGGCCCCTCCTGCGCCAGGGCTGCGCCCGCAAGCGCCAGGGCCGCCACCAATCCGCCAAGCCAGGTCTTCATGCGCCAGGTCCTTAAATCAGCAGCCCGCCGGCGGGCTCTCCCCTTCCGCCGGCGGGCCTTTAGCCGCTACCGCGCCTCCGACCCGAAGGCGTAGGAGAGGCTCAGCCGGATCTCGCGCGGGTCGCCATAGACGTCCCGGGTCGGATCGCGCAGCGTCACATAGGTCTTATCGAACAGGTTGCGCGCCTCCAGCGCCATGCGCCAGCGGCCATTGTCGAGGCCGACCGAGGCGTTGACGATGTCAAAGTCGGCCAGCTTCACCAGGTTGTTGATCTTGGTGGTGTTGGTGTAGCCGCCGCGCTGGCCGCGATAGGAGACCGAGGTCACCACCCGCCAGTCCTTCACCAGCGGCCGGCGATAGGTGAGCGCCGCGGTGTAGGTCCATTCCGGAGAGCCTTCGACCTTCTGGCCCTTGTAGGGGCCGCTATCGATCTCGCCGGTCAGGTAGTTGATGGCGCCGTTATAGCTGATCCCGCCCAGGCCCGGGCCGAAGCGGTGGCCGCCGAACACCTCGAAGTCGACGCCCTTGGTCTTGGCCTCGCCGGCGTTGAACCGGTAGTTCCGTGACACGGCGTCGGGACCGATGGAGTCCACTGTCACCAACAGGTCGTTGAAGTTGTTCTGGAAGGCGGTGACCGTGAAGAAGGCCCCGGCCAGTTCGAACTTGGCGCCGGCCTCGAAGGCGACGTTCTTTTCCGGCTGGTAGCTGGCGGCGATCTTGGGGTCGAGCACCGAGTTGCCGTTGAAGCCGCCGGCGCGATAGCCGACCGCCGCCGAGCCGAAGACCCGGAAGTTGTCGGCGATCTCGTACTTCACCGAGACCGACGGGGCGACGTTCTCGAAGGTGTCATTGATCAGGGCGCGGGAGCGGACGCAGGCCGGATTGGTGGCGAAGACCCGCAGCGGATCCACATAGTTGGCCACGCAGGACAGGGTCCCGAGTTGGCGCGCCACCGTGTAGGCGTCGTTCTTCTTCTCGGCGTTGTTGTAGCGGACCGCGCCATCGAAGGTGAGCGCATCGGTCGCCTGCCAGCTCAGCACCCCGAAGACGCCCTTCTGGAGCTCTTCTTCCTTGGAGACGCTGGCGATGTTGGCGGTCGGGCTGGGGGCGAGGTTGGCCGCCGAGGTGGTGCGGCCATCGAGGATCGTGAAGAAGTCCGACTGCTTGCCCGACAGGTTGGCGCCCAGCATCCAGGTCACCGCGTCGCCGAAGTCGCCGGCCAGGCGCAGTTCCTGGCTGGCCAGCTCGGTCTCGTCAGCGAACAGGGTCGAGCAGAGCCGCGTGGCGCAGGTCGCGGCCGGGAACGGCGGCGAAGCGTAGCCGGGAGCCGACTGGTCGTTCTCCTGCGAGAACAGGGTGGTCCGCTTGCGCAGCAGGGTGACCGAGGTCAGCTTGCCGATCGGCGTGTCCCACTCGACCTGGGTGTTGAAGCTGGAGACATTGCGGTTCACGTCATTGGTGGTGTTGGCCGCATAGGCATAGGGGCCATCAATGTCCGGCGGGCCAAAAGCGGTGGCCGCCAGGCTCTTGTCATTGTTGGCGTTGACGCTCTTGACCTGGTTGGAGGTCGACAGCTCGTCGGACTGGTCGACGACCATGAACATCCGCAGGGTGTCGAGCGGGTTCCACTCGGCGGCCAGGCGCACGGCGCGGAACTCTTCCAGATCGCCGGCCTTCCCGGTGTAGACGTTTCTGAAGAAGCCGTCCTCGCGCTGGACGTCCTGCACGCCCAGGCGCAGGCCCAGATTGGCCGCCGGCACCGGCACGTTCAGAATGGCGTCGATCTGCCGCCGCTCGATCTCAGGCGAATAGACCGCCCCGAGCGAGCCGCCGAATTCCGATTTCGGACGCTGGCTGATGGCCTGCATCACGCCGCCCACGGCGTTGACGCCATAGAGCGCGCCCTGCGGGCCACGGGTCACCTCGACGCGCTCGACGTCGAACAGGTCCAGGCGGGTGAAGGTGCGCCCGCCGATCACGCCGCCGGTGATCGAGGCGCCGTCCCGCAGCACGGCGATGGGCGAGTCCACCCCAGCCGTCCGGGCGGTGCCCGCGCCGGCGCCGCGGATGTTGTTCTCGGCGTTGATGTTGCCGGTGTCGACAAAGGACAGGCCCGGCAGGATGTAGGACAGATCCTTGATGTCCTTCAGGCCGCCAAGATCCTTCATCTGCTCGGCGGAGATCCCCGTCACCGCGGCGGGAACATCCTGGACCTTTTCTTCCTTGCGGCGGGCCGTGACCACGACCTCGCTGACCACGGCCTGTTCGCCGGACGCCGGCGCCTGGGCCGCCGCGGGCCCGGCCAGAAGCGCCGCCGCAGCGGCTCCGCACAACAGATAACGCATGTCTTCCCCCTAACGCTCTTGGGGCCTGTCGCCCCAGGGATGCTTAAATGAACGCACCTTTTGTCTGACGATCATCCAATATGGCGCGCGACGCAAGCTCGCCGGTGCTGGTAGCGCATAGCCGCCTTCGGCCACACCGGCTTATTTCTGAATGGAAAAACCAGGAATTCTGACAGGCGCCCTGCCCGTCCTCCGGCTATGGATCACCGGACAATCATCACTTCGCCTCCGCAGCCGCCGCGAGCGCCAGCTTGGCGAACTCCGCGTCCGACCACTTGTTTCCAGCCTTGGCCTCGGCCCGGACGGCTATCACCATCTGAGGCGTGAAGTAGGCTTGGCGCACGACCGTGACGCCCTGGGACGGCGCCACATAGAGCCGCTGATCGCCCGCCCCGCCCGCGACGACCATGTCGGAAGGCACCTCTGAGGCGTGCAGGGAAAGGTCCACCGCCGCCGTCGGCGCCAGCGGGGTGTTCGACGGACGCGGCAACCACCAGGTCACGCCATAGGCCGGGTTGGCCTTGGTGCCGACGAACAGCTCGTCAAAGGTCTTCGGGTCCACCAGCGCCTTGCCGCCGACAACCCCGCGCGCCCGGACAAACTCGCCGAACTTGACCCATTCCCGCGCCGTCAGCACTGCGCCTTGCGGCAGCAGGAGGTCGCCGTTGGGCGCGCGGCGCCAGTCGGTGGGCTTCAGGCCGATGGGGTCCAGGATCCGGGCCCTCAGGTAGCTCAGCGGATCCGACGGCCTTCCCGCCGCGGCCAGCTTGCGCTGCAGGACCAGGCCAAACACCTGATAAGGCGAGGCGCCATAGATGAAGGCCTCGCCCGGCGCGGCCTTGAAGGGCCAGGTCACGGCCTCGGCGAAGGGCATGGCGCGCCCCGGCGGGCTGGTCAGTCCGCTCGTCAGGGTCAGCAGCTGGCGCAGGGTGACCGTCGACTTGACCGGGTCCGCGGCCCATTCGGTGACGGTCTTGGCCACCGGCTCGTCCAGGGACAGGAGCCCGTCCTGAACCGCGGCGGCCGCGGCGATCCCCCAGAAGCTCTTGGTGCCGGACCAGATCTCGAAGCCGACCTCCGGGCCACCCTGGGCGGAATAGCCTTCGCAGACCGGCTTGCCGTTCTTGAGGATCAGCACCGAGACCCCGCGCCGGGCGTCCGAATAGTGCAGCGCGGCGTCACAGGCTGGGCCGGCCGCCTCAGCGGCCGTCGCGCCGAACGCGCCCAGGGCCACCAGAATTGTCGCCAGACCACCAAATCGCATCGGAACCTCCCCGGTCGCCATTTTTGTCTGACAATTTACTAGGCCAGCCTGCAGCCGGACGCAAGCCGCAGCTTGCGGCGAAGGCGTGCGACCGGGGGAGTCGGGTCAGCCCGTGGTGCGCAGGCGCCGCTCCAGGCGCTTGGCGCCCAGGGTCGCGGGCGCGGAAACCGGGCCGTTCTCGGCGATCAGCGAGCTGCGCGTGATCAGGGTGGTGAGGCGTGCGGCCGCGGCGGCGACCTCGCCTTCCCGGGTCTTGATGGCGCTGACCAGGATGTTGTGGGCGTGGGCCGACTGCTCCACCGCCAGGGGCGTACCCGGCGTCAGCAACAACTGCTGCCACAGCGCCAGGCTGCCGACCTGGATCAGCATCCGGTAGGACATCCGGCTACCGCAATGCCGCCCGATGAATCGCCCCAGCTCAAAGGACTTGCTACAAAGCTCGGCCTTGGAAGCGCCAGCCCTAAGCGCGGCGTCCAGCTCGGCCATCTGCGCCTCAAGGCGCGGGAACAAGGCTTCGGGGAAGTGCGCCGCCGCCAGGCGGGCCGACTGGGCGTAGACATCCTCCAGCAGCACGAAGATCTCGATCAGCTCGTCCAGGCCCACCTGGGTGACCTGGGCGCCCCGCCAGGGCTGCATCTCGACGAAGCCGGCCCGCGCCACATTTCGTAGGGCCTCGCGCACCGAGGCGCGGCTGACCCCATGGCGGTCCGAGATCTCCTGCTCGCGCAGCCAGTCGCCGGGGGCGTATTTGTTCTCGATGATCTCGCGGATCAGGGTCTCGGACAGCCGCGCGTCCAAAGTCTGGGCGCTCTTGCGGGCCGGGCGTCCGGCGCGTTTCGGTTCGGAAGTCATGGCGTCCTGGTTCGGCGAAGTCGCGGCCAACTTACCCGCAGCCGCGTTAAAAACAAATGTCAGACAATCGGACTCGACACCCTTGCCCGCAGGCAGCGCATCCGCTTCATTGCCGCGCAGAGTTTCAGGAGGAATAGCATGCCGCCAGCCGCCAGGATCGATCGCCGCGCCATGATCGCCGGCCTCGCCGTGGGCGCAGCCAGCCCCGCCTTCGCCGCCCCGGCCCTGTCGCTGCGCGAAGCCGCGCGGCGCATGGCGATCTACGGCCTGCCCCTGATCGAGACCGCGAGCACGCGAGCGCGCGCCTTCAAGAACGGCCTGGTCGCCAACACCTTCCGCCATAGCCGCACGCTGACCACCGCCAAGACCCAGACGGTCACCCAGCCCAACAACGACACCCTCTATTCCAGCGGCTGGCTCGACCTGTCCTCAGGCCCCGTGCAGGTCACCCTGCCGGCCAGCGGCGACCGCTACCTGTCCGTCGCCCTGATGGATCCCTATTCCAACAACTTCGCGGTCCTGGGCACGCGGACCACGGGTCCGGACGGCGGGGTGTTCACGGTCGCAGGGCCAGGTCACGCCGCGCCCGGCCCCAATGTGATCCATTCGCCCACCAACTGGGTCTGGATCCTGGCCCGCACCCTCGTGGATGGTCCTGCCGACCTGGCCGGCGCCCATGCGGTCCAGGATGGGCTGAAGATCAGCGGCCCCGCCGGCCGCAAGGCCCAGCCCATCCCGGGGCGCGACGCCCCCTGGCCGGACATGTTCCGCACAATCCAGGCCCTGGTGCTGGAGAGCCCGCCGCCGGCCACCGACGCTCGGCTGTTCGCCGAGACCCGCGCCCTGGGCGTGAGCCTGACCGGCGGCTTTGATCCCGCCCGCTTCACCGCCGCCGAAGGCCAGGAGATCGCCGCCGGCCTGTCCCAGGCGCTGGAGGACGCCAAAGGCGGGGACGACAACGCGATTGTCCGTGGCGGCTGGATCTTTCCGCGCCCCAACCTCGGCGACTTCGGCCAGGACTATCTCTACCGCGCCCAGATCGCCCTGTCGGGCCTGGCCGGCCTGCCCCTCGAGGAGGCGCTCTATCTGCGCCCCCTGGGCCCCGACGGCCGCGCCGAGCTGGACAGCACCAGGGCCTGGAAGCTGGCCCTTCCGGCCAAGCCCCTGCCGGTCGACGCCTTCTGGTCGCTCACCGTCTATGAGGTCACGCCCCAGGGTCAGGCCTTCCTGATCGACAACCCCATCGACCGCTACGCCATCGGCGACCGGACACCGGGCCTGGTGCGCGGGCCCGACGGACGGCTCGAGATCATCATTTCGCCCAAGCCGCCCAAGGGGGCGCTCAAGGCCAACTGGCTGCCCGCCCCCACCAGCGGCCGGCCGATGCTGCTCAATTTGCGGGCCTATCTGCCGCGGCCGGAACTGACCAGCGGCGCCTATCCCCTGCCCCCTCTGCGCCGAGCCTGAGCGGGGGCCGAACCCGCAAAGATGAACAGAAATCCGGCCGGATACCCAAATCGGGTCACGACTAGCTAAGCTGCTTCCAGGGCGACCCCGCGCAATGAGGGCGGCGTCGCACGCCCCGGCCGCCACGTTTTCACCTTATTTTACAATTGACCGACGCCACCTGAGCGGGCGCCGCTTGAGCAGCGCGCCGGCAGCTCACCGCACCCCCAATCCCTTCCTGTCAGCCAGATGAACAACCCCAACAGGGTTGGGTCAGAGCGTCGCCGTTAACCCCATCAGCGGACTGGGGGAACGGTCTTCCGACATCTCAAGGCTGCGCTAGCGCCGCTTCCCTGGTTCGCCACAGGCCGTCCATTCCGGGCGGCCGTCGAGGACGACGGGACATGACCGACGTTGAGAGTTTCAAGCGCCAGACCGGCGTGAAGATCGACTACCGGGAGTTCGGCATCGACGAACTGGCCCCGGCTCCGATCCTCCAGCCGCCGCCCGCGCCGACCGAGCCGGTGGCCGAGCCACCCGCCAAGCCGCCCAAGGCGATCAAGCCCCCCGCGCCGCCGGGCGCGCCGACGCCCCAGGCCCAAGCCCAGGCTCAGGCCCAGGCTCAACCCAAGCCCGCGGGCGCCTTCGCCCGCTACGCCCCGCCGCCGGCCAAGGCCGACGACGTCCTACTCTCCGATCTCTTCAAGAGGCTCGAACGCTGATGAGCGTCGCCACCTTCGCCACCGACAGCTTCTACCGCGCCAAGCGCGTGCTGCCGCCCATTCTCACCGGCCCGGCCATTCTCTTGGGCGTCGCCCTCCTGGCCCTGACCGCCATGGTCAGCCTGGACCTGCGCGGCCAGTTGATCTTCGGCTCGGCCGCCTTCCTGGCCTGCCTGGCCCTGTCCCGCAGCGCCTCGCCGCTGATCACCATGACCCTGGCCTTCATCGCCACCGCCATGGGCACCCGTTACCTTTGGTGGCGGACCACCGAGACCCTGCAGTTCTCAGGGCCATTGTCCCTGGTGCTGGGGACCGGCCTCTACCTAGCGGAAGTCTACGCCTGGTTCGTCATGATCCTGGGCTTCCTCCAAACCGTGCGCCCGCTGGAGCGGCCGGTTCGGCCGTTGGCGGGCGCGCCCGAAACCTGGCCCACCGTCGACATCTTCATCCCCACCTACAATGAAAGCCTCGAGATTGTTCAGGACACCGTCCTGGCGGCCCTGACCATCGACTACCCGCCGGATCGCCGGCGCATCCACCTCCTGGACGACGGCCGCCGGCCCCAGTTCAAGGCCTTCGCCGAACAGGTCGGCGTCAACTACATCACCCGCGCGGACAACCTCCACGCCAAGGCCGGCAACCTCAATAACGCGCTGAAGCTCACCAACGGCGAGCTGGTCTGCATCTTCGACGCCGACCACGTGGCCACCCGGGCCTTCCTGCAGATGACCGCCGGCTGGTTCCAAGCCGATCCGCGCCTGGCCCTCCTGCAGACCCCGCACTTCTTCTATTCCCCCGATCCCATCCAGCGGAACGTGTTCGCCGTGAAGGACATCCCCGGCGAAGGGGACCTGTTCTACAGCGTCGTCCAGCCCGGCAACGACTTCTGGAACGCGGCCTTCTTCTGCGGCTCCTGCGCGGTGATCCGGCGCTCGGCCATCACCTCGGTCGGCGGCTTCGCCGGCGAGACCGTCACAGAAGACGCCCATACCGCGCTGAAAATGCAGAAGAAGGGCTGGAACACCGCCTATCTGAACCTGCGCCTGGCCGCCGGCCTGGCCACCGAGCGCCTCTCCATCCATGTGGGTCAGCGCGCCCGCTGGGCCCGCGGCATGACCCAGATCTTCCGGGTGGATAATCCGCTGATCGGCGGCCGCCTGAGCCTGGCCCAGCGGCTTTGCTACCTGGCCGCCATGACCCACTTCCAGTTCCCGCTGCCCAGGATCGTGTTCCTGACCGCGCCCCTGGCCTTCCTGCTGTTCGGCCAGCAGATCGTGGGCGCCTCGGCCCTGACCATTGCGGCCTACGCCGTCCCGCACCTGATGATATCGCTCCTGGTCAACGAGCGGCTGCACGGCCGAGACCGCCGCGCCTTCTGGGGCGAGGTCTACGAGACCCTGCTCTCCTTCCACCTGGTCCTGCCCAGCCTCCTGCCGCTGATCGATCCCAAGCGCGGCAAGTTCAACGTCACGGACAAGGGCGGCCTGCTGCGGGAGGGCTATTTCGACGTCCGCATCCTGACGCCGCTCTTGATCACCGCCGCCCTGCTGCTGGCCGGCGTCGCCCACGGCCTGTGGCGCGCCACCTTCGGCCATGCGTCCGCGTCAGAAGTCCAGACCATCGCCCTGAACATCACCTGGTCCCTGTTCAATCTGCTGATCGTCTTCACCGCCATCTCGGTGGGTCGCGAGAGCCGCCAGGTCCGCGGCGCCGTGCGGGTTGAGGCCAAGCTGGCCGCCAAGCTGATCTATGAGGACGGCTCCATCGTCATGGGCTGCACCCGCGATATCTCTATGGGCGGACTGGCGGTCATCACCCGTGAACGCGCCCGCCCGGGCGCCGTCGTCGCCGTCGAACTGCCCAGCGGCGAGCGGACCGTGCGCTTCCCCGTCCAGCTTTGCGGCCGTGAGGACCGGCGCACCCGGCTGAAGTTCCGGCCCATGGCCCTGGACCAACGTCGGGAGCTGGTGCGGGTGGTGCTGGGCCGGGCCGACGCCTGGCCGGTTCCGGCCGACCAACCCCGCTGGACCGCCGCCCAGTCCTTCCTGGACCTGTGCCGCGCAAGCCTGTCCGTGCTCCTGTGGCGCAACGCCCGCCCAGGCGTTCGGCATAAGCGCCGGACCCGGCCCACTGGCCGCCGCCTGGCCGCTGCGGGTGTCGCGGGCCTCAGCCTCGCCGCCCTGGCGCTCAGCGCGCCCAAGCCGGCCGTCGCGCAAGACCTGGCGCCCGCCGCCGTGTCGGCTGGGACCTACAAGGTCTCGCTCAGCCTCAAGGACCTGGGCGCCGACTATCCGTTGCGCCTGCGCGGCGTGGACGGTGAGGCCGGCGTGCCCTTCGAGATCCGGCCCGACGAGGTTGTGGTGGGCGCAAACCTGCGGCTGCGCATGGCCTATTCGCCCCAGCTGCTCACCGACCTCAGCCACATGGTGGTCAGCCTGAACGGCGAGATCATCGCCAACATCCAGCTCACCCCGGACCGCTCTGGCGGGGTGGTGGTGGACCTGCCCATCGATCCGGGCCTGTTCCGCGCCACCAACCGGCTGAACGTGCGCTTCGTCGGCCACTACACCCGCGACTGCGAGGACCCGCTGCACTCGTCCCTGTGGGCCGATGTCAGCAATGTCCGCTCCAGCCTGGATCTGACCCTGCAGCGGACGCCGGGCCAGCCGGACCTGAACCGCCTGCCCGCCCCCTTCCTCAACCTCACCGACCCGCGGCCGGCCAAGGTGCAGATGGTCTATGCCGGTCCGCCGACCAATCGCCAGCTGCAGGCCGGCGCCGCCGTCGCGTCGTTCTTTGGGGTCCAGGCCAACCTGCGTCCGCTGAAGTTCGCCGTGACCCTGGGCGCGATCCCTACCGGCGACACCGTGATCATCGGCCGGGCCGGCGAGATGGTGGGCGGCGTGCGCCTGCCTGACGTCGTTGGCCCGCGGGTCACCCTGGCCCGCAACCCGTCAGATCCGCTGGGCGTGATCCTGCTGGTCTCCGGCCGCGACGACGCCGAGGTGCTGACCGCCGCCCGGGGTCTCGCCGCAGCGCCCAAGGCGCTCAGCGGCGCCTCGGCCCGGATCAGCCTGACCGCGCCGTCCCAGCGCCTGGCCTATGACGCCCCCCGCTGGGCGCCCTCGGGCCGCAGCGTGCGCCTGGGCGAGATCACCGACCCCCTGACCCTGCAGGGGGCGGGCCTGCGCCCCGGCGTGCTCACCGCCGACCTGCGCGTCGCCCCGGACCTGTTCCTGTGGCCGCGCAGCGCCGCCCGCCTGGACCTGGACTATCGCTATCCCCGCGGCGACTGGGTCGACTACCGGACCTCGCGCCTGGATGTGTCCCTGAACGACCGCTATCTCGGCTCCCTGCCCCTCAAGCCCTCGGCCCTGGCTGAGAAGGCCGAGGACCTGGTCGGGCCGGGGCTGATGCGGCGCAAGACCCACGTCGACCTGCCGGCCTATGACCTCTTCGCCAGGAACCGGCTGGGCTTCTATTACGACCTGCGGGTCGACAAGCGCGGCGCCTGCGCAGGCGAAATCCCCGGCGACGTCCACGCCAATATCGACCCGGACAGCCGCATCGACCTGACCGGCGCGCACCACTTCGCCCGCTTCCCCGAACTGGCCAGCTTCGTCAGCGCCGGCTTCCCCTTCACCCGCCACGCCGACCTCTCCGAGACCCTGGTCCTGGTGTCCTCCGACATCACCGCCCCGGAGATCGAGGCCCTGTTCGCGGTCATGGCCCGGGCGGGCGCGTCCACAGGCGCGCCGGTGCTGTCAGTCCGGATCGCCCGGGCGACAGACGGAACTCCGCTCGCCGACCGGGACGTCCTGCTGGTCGGCCCTCTGAGCCTCTCGCAAGCTCGCGCCGACCTGTTCCGCGGGGCTCCGGTCTCGCTGAAGGGCGGTGAGCTTTCGGTCACGGCCGCCAGCGAGGACGGCCTGCGCGCCTTCAACCGCTTCGGCCCCGCGGCGCCCGCCGTGCGCTGGCTGCTGGGCGGCGAGGATCGGACGGCCCAGGCCCGCGACGCCCAGGGTGTCACGGCCGCCAGCCCGCGCTTCACGGGCCTGGCCAGCTGGCTCTCGCCGGTCAGCGCCGACCGGGTCGTGGTCGCGGTCCTGGCCGCCAATCCGCAGGACCTGCCTGGCCTGGTCTATGACCTGGACGACCCCAAGCGGGCGGCGGCCACGCACGGTGACCTGGCGGTCTCCACCCCGGCGGGCGTCAGCGCCTTCCAGGTGGGCCGGACCGCCTGGATCGGCGAGCTACCGCCGCACCTGGCCGCCCTGTGGTGGATGCACCTGCACCCCATGGCCCTGACCGCCGGCGCCCTGATCCTGGCCCTGGCCCTCGCCCTCCTGGTGTCGCGCGCCATGAACGCCCACGCGCGCCGCCGCCTGAACCCTCACCTGACCTCTGATCTGGGAGACTTCTGATGTCCCCGCGCACCCTTATCCCGGCGACCGCGGTCGCCGCCCTCGCCACCGCCCTGGCCAGCCAAGCCGAGGCCCAGCCCATCGTCCGCCTGCCCGACCAGGCGCCGGTGACCCTCGGCGACCTGCCGATCCGCACGGCTCCGACCGAGGCCGCCGACACCCGCGTCGCGCCCCAGGTGGTCTCGCCGGTCGAAGCCCTCGTTCGTCAGGCCCAGACCTGGCGCCGCCAGGGCCGCAATGACCAGGCCGAAGCCACCCTGAAGCGGGCGCTCGCCCTGTCACCGGACGCGCCGGAGGTGCTCTACCAACTCGCCGACCTGTCCCGCGCCAAGGGCGACGCCATGGGCGCCGCCATCTGGACCGGCAAGCTGGCGGCGGCTCGGCCGGGCGATCCCCGGCTTGGAGCCCTCGCCAAGGCGATCCCGGCCCCTGCGGCCCAGGCGGGAACCCTGAGCCCGTTCGAGGCTCCGCCCGCGCCGCGGATCGAGGTCCAGGCCGCAGCCGCGTTGCCAGCGCCCCAGGGCCAGGCCGTTCCGCCGATGGTCAAGTCGCCGGCCAAGGCCGCTCCGGTCGCGGTCCCAGCCGGCGGCCAGCTGCGCGCCGACGGCTTCCAGGCCCTGAACAGCGGGGACCTTGCGAACGCCGAGCGTCTGTTCGGCCAGGCCCTGAAAGCCAGCGCCCAGGACCGCGAAGCCGCCGGCGGCCTGGGCGTCGTGCGCCTGCGCCAACAGCGCTTCGCCGAGGCCCGCGACCTGCTGGCGCGCGCG
>NZ_JBHTLQ010000020.1:0-67159 GCF_042679085.1 Phenylobacterium conjunctum
ACCTGCTCTTCTTCACGTCCGTCTCCTTGGGTGACGGACTCTCACTCAAATCGAGGGATCAGGAAGGGGGCAGGTCATTCTTTTGCGCTCATGGCGGCGGCTCCGATCTGTTGAAACCGATATGAGGCGCCGAAGGCCTCGCCGCAACTTTGAGGGGGAGGCACGTGGGTCACCCCCGCCATGGGTCTATGAATGGTACGCGGGGAATGCGGGATGCCGGAATCCAGTTTGGCCGGACATCCTGATTCGTAGGGCGCCCGGGTCCGCCCCCTGGGAGACACTAGGGTCGCCGCCTGGGAGACACATCCGTCCCCCTAGGGAGGCCCCTGTGTCCGGGGGAGGAGCCAAAAAAGTGACAGACCCCTCGGTTTTTACCCCGCTTGGGGCCGCAATCCTAGCCCAACTCTTCGGCCCTGGCCCCAGACAGTCTCTGGAGCCTGTCGCCAAGGGCGAGGCTAGCCATCCAGGGGCGGCCCGTTCCAGACAGACCTGGGGAACCGACCATGTTCCAAGGCCATATCGAAAAGGTCGTGCAGGGCGTTCAGAAATCTCGCCGGCGTCCGCAGGTTCTGCGACACCACATGAAGACCGGGGTAGTCGATCAGCATGATCGGCAGCTGCAGTTCGTCGATCATGGCAAGAACCGGTTCGCTATTGGCGACCTGGTCGTGATCGAACATCTCGCGGACCACGATGAGCCCGAGCAGCTGGCGTCGGGCTAACGGAACGCCGATCGGCTCTGGCCGGCTGGCGATGACGACGCCGTCGGTCTCCTGGGCATAGACCAAGGCCCGCTTCAGCTGCTTGGTCGCCTTTTCGATCTGATTTTGGATCGTCAGCCGCTTACGGTCCATCGTCCGGCCGAGCGACGCGGCGGTGTTGGGGCTGTCTTTGGTCTCGATGAACAGCATTACCTTGTCGGTGACGACCATCACATCACTGAGCTCCTTGCCGGTGTCGGCGCGGATGGGGTTGAGATAGATGCTCTCGGCCGGGAACACGCGACCAAGCATCACGGCGATGTCCCGCTCCTGGGGCGGACCAGGATCTTCCCGGACCAGCCGAGAGATCGCAGGGTGTTGGTGTGCGTCCCGGAAGGCGTAGGCCTCCGGCCTAGTGTCGTAGAGCACCAAGTCATCGGGATAGAGTCGCTCGCCAAGCGTCAGCGTGAAGGCGGCTAGGTCGTCCGCCGCATCCCGGATGGCGAAGCGCTGGGCCAGCCGTTCCGCCAGGGCGCCATAGGTCTCCAGGTCGAACGGCGCAAACGTCGCAGCCGCGACCTCGCATTGAAACCGACTGGCATCCGCGTTGCGGACGCGCACGCCCATCAACTCGCGGTCGTGTTCGTCGAAGAAATATGCGTCGAATTCGATCTGGCTCAGCGCCGCGGTGACGTCCGCCAACAGCTCGTCGCCGTCAAAGAGGGCGGTGACCACGGTGAGCGGCTCCTCATGGTCATCGAAAGACGCGGTCACGATCCCCAGGTGGCGGTCCGATTGGTCTGGATCGCTGAACAGAAAGACTTTCAGTTCGCCGCGGAGCCGCGCGGCCAGGATCGCTTCCTTGGTCACCTTGAGCACCAAAGCGACGGTGCCGTCCGGCCATTTTACCGGCATCACGCCATACCGAAGCTGGCGCAGGTCGGGCAGAAGATAGGGATGGTTGGTCGACAACATGCTTCCGCCCCCGGCGCAGACGGCCGCCAGGGCGGCGAGACGCCACGTGTCTTAGACCTCTTCGCCTTCGGCTTCCGCTGCCACCGACGCAGCTCCGCCCAGGGCTTCATAGCGCCTGGCTGAAAGCCATTGCAGGCGTTTGGCCTGTGTCAGCAGAACCCGCCGCAGACCGCCCTGGACCTTTCGTTCAGAAATCACCTGGGCAAGTCGCGAAATGATCAGCGCGCGTCGGGCGATGCGAAAATCGGGATGAGAGCGAAGCTCGAAGACGCGCTCGGAGACGATGCGCCCGCGCAACGAAGGCGGCGCCTGTACCGCGAGGGCGCCAGGCGGCGGGTCTTTCTCGTTGAGGATCGCCTTGAACTGCGATCCCTCGACCGCGCGTTCCGTGATCAGACGCTCCAGCGCGTCTAGGTGCTGGCGGGCGGCGTGGTCGGCGCGGTTCGAGTCTTGGAACTGGGGTAGGGGCCAGACCTCGATCTCGAAGACTTCGAAGGGATCGAGCACCGACATGGCCACGGCGTCGGTCCGCTGATTGGTGAGGTGGCGCCGGATACGCGTGCGCAGTCGCTCGTTAGTCTGGCCGACGTAGATCGGCTCGCCGTCGTAGTCGAAGAAGGCGTAGACGCCCCAACGGAAGTTGCCGACCGGTGGGGCCGGTCCGCCAGGCTGCTCAAACGGCGTGTCGAGGAAGCGCGTCAGGTTCTCCCGCAGGTCCTCGGTCTCGAACGGTGGGAAATTCACCGCGTCGGGATTGCGCCCGAAGGGGGGACCCGGATCAGACACGCTGGATGGCCGTCATGTCGGACGCGTGCTGTACGGCGCCGGCGCGCCGGATCACCGTCCGGCGGAAGAGCTCATCCGCCTGTTCCCCGACCTCGAAGTCCACGTAGTTGATCTCCTCGTCGCGTCCGCCGAAGGCCGCGTGGAAGGCGGCCAACAGCTCCACCTGTTGCAAAGTCTGCGCGGCCGACTGCGGATGGGCGCGCGATGGGATGGCGGCCGGGAAGACGTAGATGCAAGGCGGTGGGGTGAGGAACGGGCCGACGGCGGTGCGACGAACGGCGCCGTCCAGCGCCGCAAGCTTAGGACAGGGTCGCCCGAGCGCGCCGCAGATCATGTCCCAGATCACGACGCCATCGACGCGCTTATTGCGGCTGATCATCTCGGCGCTGAGGCGGGTGTGGATGCCGGACCAGGCGTTCCGGCGAGGGTCTGCGCCGGAGTTTGTGCAGAGGCTCCAAGTGATGAACTCGTCGGCGTCTGCGGGGCGTTCGAACTTGTTGGTGTTCTCGCCGTCGAGGCAGCCCTTCAGGTCGATGACGGCCAGGCGGCCACTATGCAATCGGACGTAATAGTCGTTGCGCGCCTTGCCCTGGGTCCGGTCCCATCCAGCGATGAAGCCGCCGTCTTCCATGTGGTTGAGGACGTGCTGCACGAACTCGCGCTTGCCCCGCATCGTCGCGGAGAATTCACCGCGTACCTTCTCGATGGCGCCGCGGAAGATCGGGGAGCTGTAGAAGCTGGTTTCGTCTAGCCCGTGGTCGCCCAGCTGATGGGCTTGGGTTTTCAGGACCTCCGCAAAGCGTTCGATCTCGGCACGGAGCCGCGGATCCTGCTCGCAGGGGATGACCGTCACGCGGCCGCCTGCGCCGCGTCACCGACGCCGAGAAGGGGCTCGAAGAGCTGTTCCGCCAGGTGGCGAACCACATGCACGGCGACGCCGTCGCCGGTCAGGTGATAGGCCTCGTTGTAGTTCTTCGGCAGCTTATAGCTCTCGTCCAATCCCATCAGGCGGGCGGTCTCACGGGCGGAAATCAGCCGGCTACGCACCTTCTTGCCGTCGACCACGACGATCACCTGGCGGCTGGAGCCGCCGGCCGGTGTCCGCAGGCAGCCGGCGACATCGTCGAACCGGACTTCCGCCCGCTGCACCTTCACCCCGCGCTCATCCAGCCGTGTGCGCTTGTAGACGCAGCCCACCATACGCCGGCCGGCGCGTTTAGCGGCTTCCAGCTTGGCCTTGTTGACCGGAGACATCTTGCCGATCAGCAGATCCCGCTCGGCGTCGGTGTGCCAGCTGACGCTGGTCGGGTTCTCTTCGATAAAGTCGGCGAAAGTGGTGTTGCGTCTCGCTGGCGCGGGAATGTTCCACCAAACCATCTTCTTCTGGGCCGTCTTGCTGACGCGCTCGAAGGCGCGCTGCAGGGCGGCGGTGTGGAACGGCGCGATCGGCTCTGGCGAAAGCAGGGCTGGGTCGACTTCGACGTCGTCGCGGACGCCGATGATGAACAGCCGCGGCCGCGACTGCGGTACGAACAGGGCGGCGTTGATGACCAGCGCGCCATAGCGATAGCCGGCGTCGGCGAAGGTCTTGCAGATCGCCTCGAAATCGCGGCCGCTGTGCGAGGTCAGGGTCCCGAGGACGTTTTCCAAGGCGATGAGCTTCGGAGCGCGCCCGTCGGCGACCAATCCCTTCACGATCTCCCAGAAGGGATAGAAGGTGCCCGAGCGTTCGCCCTTCAAGCCGGCGCCGCCGCCGGCCAGCGACAGATCCTGGCACGGAAAAGAGCCCCAGATCAGATCGGCGTGTCCGGGCAGTTCAGCCGCCTTGATCTTCCGGACGTCGTCAATCCTGAGCACGTCCCCGGTGGGATAGTTCAACTGGTACGTCAGGCCCTTCTTCGTGTCGAAGTCGTTAGCGAACAGACACGTCCAACCCTTGCCGAGGCCGGCCCGCGCCATGCCGCCGCCCGCGAAGAATTCGTAGAAGCTAGGCATGGTCCGCGCCGCCTTTTCCTCGGCCGCTCTCTGCGCGATCACGGGCCAATTTCTCTTCGACTGCTTCGGTTATCCAAGTGTTACGCGAGATGTTCCCCGGACGAGCGCCTCGGGCCGCATCAATGGCGTCGAAGGTTTCGCCCGGGAGCCGCAGATTGATCCGGTCTAGGGTGCGGACCGTCGCCGTTTTCGAATCAGGTATCATGGCGCCAGAGTGGCGCCACATGGGCGACCCGTCGAGCGTAGTTTCTATTTTGTTCTACTTCTGCCGTAGGTCAAGCTTTCCGAGGGGAGGCGAGAATGATCGGTGTTCGCGTCTACCCGGCCCCTCCCGAGCGTGAGATCGATGTCGAGGCGCTGGCCGTCCTCTCTGAGGAAGAGGCGGATGCCGGCGAGGACGATGGCCTGCAGGGCAACCAGCAATACCGCGATCTACGCGGCATCAGCTGGGAACAGGTGGCGGACGGCCTGAGGGCCGAGGCGGCGCTATTACAGCGCTTTGAGGCGAGCGAAGATCTCGACGCAGAGGCTGAGCGCTATGACGAGGAGCGGGACGAGGCCCTCCTGCCAGAGGACGACCATTGGGGGCTGGACGTCGGTGTGATCGGCGCGGCCTTGGCCTTGTCGGCCATGGGCGCCACGACGGTCAGCAGCTGCAATGCGGGCGGCTTCGGCGGTTTCCACGTCGCCCAGTTTCCACACATCGCCTTCTTCCTGCCCCGGGAGATCGCCGAAGAGGTATTGGCGGTCGCCGAGGCGGCCGGCGTCGGCTTGGCTATGACGACCGGCGGGCTGGTCTGCCTATCGGGCCGGACAGACCTTGACCTCCACCGGTTTGGCGAAGTCGCGTTGACGCGACATCGCAAGGCGGAATGACTCGGAGGCCTCGTCGCCACGCCGAGCGAACGGCTCGCTGATCGGCTCCGCCGCTACGCACGCGGCCGGTAGCGCTCGATCGCCAAGTAGGCGACGATGGCCAAGCCCGATGCCACGACCCAAAACGGCATCCAGGCGGAAGCGTCTGCGAGAATGGAAGCCATCACGCCGGCGAGGCCAGCCAGGGGCATGGCTAAGAGCAGGTCTCTGCGACGAAACCTCACTTGCTCACTCGGGCTTGGACCGGCCCTTGGAGTCGGGCGACGGGTGATCATTAGCGGCGATTTCACGGGCCAGGTCGGCGAGGCCCTTTCGGACGCTGCGCCTTCGAATGCTCAAGAAGGCCTCCGCGAGCGCCTTGCCGTTGGGTTCCGCGAGGAGCTCCTCGACGACTCCACTCCATGCTTTTGCATAGGCGTCGCCATCCGGCGTCGCAGGATCCGCGAGCCCTTCGAAGAAATGGCTAACCGGCACGTCCAAACATCGGGCCGCCTCATAGAGTTTTGAAGCGCTGATGCGATTCGTCCCACGTTCGTATTTTTGGACTTGCTGGAAGGTCAGACCAAGACCGCAGGCCAAGCGTTCCTGGCTCATGCCGAGCTGTCGACGCCTCAGCCGAAGGCGATTGCCAACGTGGATATCGACGTGAGCTGGCTCCGAGCCCATGTGAAGCATCTCCGCGGGTGCCAAATCCTACCGCCACCCCATCAATAGGACATATATGTCCTAGAAGTTGTCGACGCACCGTTAAATCCATCACGCATGGATTGGAATAGGGTCGTCGGGCGCAACGTGCGGCGTCTCAGGTTGGCGCGCAAGTTGACCCAGGAGGACCTTGCCGGAGAGGCCGGCCTGGCCATGCGGCACCTGGGCCGGATCGAACGCGGGACCAGCAGTCCGACGGTCGCCATCCTCGGTCGCCTTGCAGAAGCGATGGAGGTGCAGCCTGGCGCGTTCTTTGCGGACGAGCATAATGATGATGATGGCGTGTAGCGGTAGCCGTTCCGCATTTTGCCGGCCCGGCTCGGGACAGCTCGAAACCGGCGTCGCCGAAGCTGCAACATTCGTTCAGCCGGGCCCGCCAGTGCGCATCGTTTCGAGGAGAGCAACGATCTGGGGAGTGATCGCCGCCCCGATCGTCAGGACCGCGACGCACTCGCCGTAGGCCTCGGCCGACGCGAGATTGAAGAGCGAGCGTTCGTCAAACCAGCGCAGCCCGGCGGCGAGCGTTACGTCCTCGGACTGGTGGGTCATGGCCTCACTCCAGACTTGGCTGTAGAGGCTCGCATCGTCAAAGAGGATTCGCCAGATTTCACTTTCCGTACAGGATGGCTCGATTGCGATCTGCACGCGTCGAAGCTCGCTGTGCATCTTCTCAAGGAAGGCGCTCATGACTGCCTTCGGCTTGTCACCGGCCAACTTGCAGCGCGCCAGCTCGGCGTCCGCCGAGATCCAGGCGACAGCCATGAAGTATCGGGTCACGTCCGCCCTAAATTGCGCCTCGGCTGGATCGCTG
This sequence comes from Phenylobacterium conjunctum, assembly GCF_042679085.1. Taxonomy (NCBI): domain Bacteria; kingdom Pseudomonadati; phylum Pseudomonadota; class Alphaproteobacteria; order Caulobacterales; family Caulobacteraceae; genus Phenylobacterium; species Phenylobacterium conjunctum. The sequence goes on from NZ_JBHTLQ010000020.1 coordinate 6,850, forward strand.
AGCGGACCCATGACGACCTTGTCCCGGGTGCGTGCGACGATCTCGAACAGCCGGTCTCCAATGGGGTCCGTTCGTCGTTTCACCGTTCAGCTCAGGCCGGTTTGAGATCACTGCACCCGATTATGTATACGCACGGTGAGAGGGGTTTCCCGCACCCTCCCAACGTGGACACGTCAATGGTCGACCCCTCCCGCTGGCGCCGGCTTGGTCGAACCACGCCAACTCAGGAGGCCTTCGCGCCTACGAGCCCAGTAAATGTCGCAGCCTCTGCGGACCTACGCTTGTAGCCCAGTTGGCCCGCGGGTCGAGATCGGGATCAGCGCTTCAAGAGATCAAGCGTCCGCTTCTCCATGGCGTCTTGGGTCTCGAGCACGTTCAGATTGGCTTCGTAGGCGCGCATGGCCTGCTTCATGTCCAGCCCTTCGACCAGCCCATCAACATTGGGCAGCAGAACATAGCCGCTCGCGTCGGCGGCGGGGTGCCCGGGGTTGTAAGCCTTGGTGAACGCCGATGGGTCGGGTTTGACGCCGGCCATCTGGACGCCGTCGCCGCCCTCCATCCGCAGGACCTTGAACACAGGGACTTGACGTCGATAGGGCTCCCCGCCCGGGGTTTGCGCCGTCGAAGATGAATTGGCCATGTTTTCGGCGATGACGCGCATTCGGGCTTGCTCAGCCCGAAGCGCCGATGCGGCAATGGCGGCGACGCCGTCGCCCGGCATCCCGATCTTGGCCATGACCGTCCTATTCCTCGTCAGCTCAGCGTAGATTCAAGCGTCGTGGTTAATGCCGAGTTAACATCGTGTAAACCCGAGAAAAGACCGTCCCGGCAATCTCTCAAATCTGGGACAACAACTCTAACATTCCAAGAATGTTAGAGTTGTTGTCTGGATACATCTTAGGGGCCTCCGGCCCGGTGGTGACAGGCCGCAGTCTGAGCCTTAGCGCGCCGCCATTGGCAGTGCGCGCGATGACCAGTGCACGTGAACGATCCGCCAGGCCCCAGCCGCCTTCTCCAAGATCATGGTCTCCGTGGTGATCCGCGGCTGCGCCTTGCCTTCGGCTTGCGGGCGAACCGCGCCTTCCGAGGCGATCCAGGCAAAGTTACCGTCGCCGCCGCCACTGCGACGGTTCAGGGTTTCCGTAGCCAGCTTGGCGAACGCCGCGTCAGCCGGCAGATGATGGGCCGCGTAGTCCGATCTCGAGCGCTCGGCCCCACCGGCCTCGAAGATCAGCACGGCGTCCGCGAGCAGGCTCTCGGCTTTGGACGTGTCGCCCGCTTTCAGAGCCGAATGGAACGCATCGACCACGGTCGCCGCCTCGGCGGCGGCGGGGTTGAGATTCGCGGCTGTCAGCGAAGGGTTGGGGACCGGATCATGGGCGGACGCCGCCATCGGCGCGGCGAGCAGGGCCGCGGCTATGACCGGGACCAGTTTGGCGAGACGAACCATCTAAGGGCCTTTTCGACAGTGGGAGAGCTTGTGATCGGAGGTCGGCGCAGCGAACATGCGCGCCTGCGGGGGGATGGGTTTGTCCGACGAGTTGACACGTGAACTGCTGAGCCGGTGGCGGAACGATCCGGCGGGCGCCTATCAGAGCTGGTTCCTTTGGGAGGACCGCCTGAAGAACTTCCGGTCGATCCGACGCGGCGTCCAACAGGTGGCCGCTGAGATCGAGGCCGAGAGATTCGGCGTCGCCTACCGCGGATCGTCTCTGGAGACCGTCGTCCATTCGATCGCCGAGCAGCGGCAGGTGTTCAAGGGGGCGGACCACGCCTTCCTGTGGAAACCCAAGCTGCGCATCCCCGACATCTATGAGCACCCGGGCAACCAGCGCGCCTTCGGTCAGCTGCTGGACGCCTGTGTCTGTTGCGACACCGAAGAGCATGTCCTGGCCGAGATTCACCGGATCGATGCGCTGAAGATCAAGGGTCTGGGCCCAGCGGTGGCCAACATCCTCTACTTCCTGCATCCGACCATCGCGCCGCCGTTCAACACCGCGATCGTGCGCGGCTACAACGCCTTGACCGGCGCCAACGTGAAGCTCGGTCGCTGGGACGAGTACCTGGCGATGCGGCAGGGCCTGATCGCCTTTAATCGCAAATACCGCGACTTGCTGTCCAATGACCTCGGCGCGGCCGCTGCGTTCTGTTTCGACCTGGGCATGGGGCTTTATGCGCCGCCGCCGCGCACCAATGACGCCGCCGCGCGAGCCGACTGGGCGGCGGATCTGGCCAGAGTTCGCGCCCAGGCCGCTAAACCATCGGCGGCCGATGCGGACGCGCGGACCCACACCGAAATCCAGGGCTGGCTGCGCGATCTCGGGCGCGCGCTGGGCTACGATGTATGGATCGCGCAGAACGACCGTGGGCGGCCGTGTGGGCCCGGTCGCCTGGGCGATCATTGCCTGGAGCGATTGCCGACGGCGCTCGACAGTCGCCCAGGCGCCGAAGCCGTGCGCCTGATCGATGTGCTGTGGCTGAACACGGCGAGCGCCATCGTGGCCGCCTTCGAGGTGGAGCATACGACCTCGATCTATTCCGGGATCGTGCGGATGCTGGACCTCGCGCTCGGCGGCGACGCGAGCGGCCTTCACAGCCTGTTCCTCGTCGCGCCCGACAAGCGCGAAGCTGACGTGCGCGCGCAGATCGCCCGACCGGCCTTCAGCCGGATCGCCGACCTGAGCGTGCGGTATCTGCCGTATAGCGCCCTGGAGCAGCATCGGGAGGCGATGGCCCGTTTCGGATCCGGGGTTGCGGCGCTCGAGAAGGTCTCCCACCGGCTCACCTAGCCGAAGGCCGCATGTCGGTGTCGAGCTGCTCGGCCAGAAGTTTGCGCGCCCGGTAGACGCGGGTCTCGATCGTTTTGATCGAGACGCCGAGGATTTGCGCGGCGTCCTGCTGGCTCAGACCTTCGAATGCGGTCAGCAGCAGCGGCTCCTTTAGGGCGGCTGGCAGCCGCGCGACGGCCCGGTCCAGCCGTACCGCCTGTTCGTCCTCCAACACGCCGGCTTCGGCGCTGGGCGAGGGGTCCGGCGCGCTCAGAGCCTCGGTGTCATCAAGTCCGCCCGACCCGAAGATCACACGACGGACCACCATTCGGCGGCCACGATCGCGCGCCTTGTTGATCGCGATCGTGCGCAGCCAGGCGCCGAAGGGGCGTTGCGAATCGTAGCGCTTCAGCGCGCTCCAGGCGGCGATGAAGGCTTCGTGGACGGCTTCGTAGGCTTCGTCAGAGTCCCCGGTGTAGCGGCGCAGCAGGCGATAGAGGCCATCCTTGTGGCGACGAACGAGCACCGCGAAAGCCCGATCATCCCCGGCCGCGGCTGATCGGGCGAGGATGCTGTCGGACGCCTCGGCGTCCACGGTCACCTCGTGTCTTCGGTCAGGGACCTGACGACAGTCTCGTCGAACCTGGCCGTCTGAGCAGGCGTCAGCACCGCGCGCATCGCCAGGGTGTGCACGATTGTTTCTTTTTGGAGTTCGCCCATGGCGCGGTGGAAACGATCGATCGCCGCCTGCACCTGCGGCGTGTAGGCGTGGTTCTGCTGGAAGGCCTGCGCCAATTGAGCGTTGGCGGCCCGCATCTCGGCCTCGAGCGCTTGGCGCCTGGCTTCGTGGTCACGTTCCATCCCGGCTATGCGCCGCTCCTGGTCGGCGGTCAGGCCGAGCTTCTCATGCACCAGCTCATGCAACGGTGTCGGCCGCTGCATCCGGTGCATGACGTATTGCGCGCCGCCCCAGACCCCTAGGATGGCCACCAACACCGACAAGATCAGCGTCAGCGCCATGCTCCTCATAACGCTCACCGGCGGCCCTCCAACAGGTTGGACGGGGCGAGGTGGGCGCCACTGGAGAAGGCGCCATCGTGCTGCGGCGCCAGCGCGGCCGAGGCGGCGACCGCTCCGCCCGCCGTCAAGCCCATCGCCAGGGCGAGGCTCACCGAGGCGAAGCGAACCGGCGCGAGCGCGGCGAGCGCGCGCGCGTCGCGCCGACGCGCTGCGATGCTGCGGCCGATCCGCGCCTCCAGTCCGTCCAAGGAACGGTCAGCCGGGGCCGCCGCCAATCGATCGACCAGCTCGTCCAAGCGTTCGCTCATGTGAAATCCTTCAAGGTCGCCCCTAGGAACTATACGTTCCAGCCCGGCCTAACCCCTAAAGGATCATTGGACGACGCGCACGACGAGCCGCCGTCGACCGTCGGGACTCGCCGCCGCACCCGTTGGGATCAGCCGCCGTGCGCTTTGAGCCAGGCCTGGAGTTCGGCCTTGCCCTTGGTGTTCTCGTCGATCGTCTGCTGGGCGATCATCTTGGCGTCCGCATCGCTCCCGTGCCGAAGCTGGATCTGCGCCATGTCGATGGCGCCTTGGTGGTGGGCCATCATCTTGCGGGCGAATGTCACGTCGGGCGTGGAGCCCTTCGCGCTCATCATCGCCTGATCCATCTTCTTGATGGCCGCCATGTAGTCGTTCATGGCCATCATATTGTGATCGCCCTTCATGCCCTTCATCCCCGGCATGGCGCTGTGGTCCATCCCCTTCATGGGGCCTTGATTCGATTGGGCCGACGCCGTGGCCGCCCCGACCGAGAGCGCCGCGATCGCCGCGAGGATCGTCGTTGTCTTTCGCATCTTCTCTGTTCCGTCCTGACATTGAGGCGCGACCTTGGCCACTCGCCTGGTCACGAACGCGAATAGAACCGCCACAACCGGACTTCGTTGCTTGAACCCCGCAAAGGGTCGCAAGCCAAAGGCCTCCCATGATTGGAGGGTCGCGCGATGCGCGTCGCCTGTTTCTTGGCCATGACTTTGCGCGCGCTTCCAGAGCGCGACGGCAGGCAAAGCCCTGAGGGGCGTGCTTGCGCTCGCGCGTATCCCAAGAACAGCACCGACGGAGCCTTGACCTTCCCATGATGGGAAGCCCTATCTGAGTTGGGCATCGGAAGAAGGAACCCTGCGATGCCCGAAGCTGCGACCCTCGACGCCATCGAACTGCCCGTGCTCGGCATGACCTGTGCGAGCTGCGTGGGTCGGGTCGAACGGGCGATCGGCGCCGTGCCCGGCGTGCGCCGCGCCAGCGTCAATCTGGCGGCGGAGCGCGCCCATGTCGAAGGTGGCGATCCCGCTGCTGTGGCCGCCGCCATTCGCGCGGTCGGCTACGAGCCGCTCGAACATACCGTTGAGCTTCAGGTCCGCGGCATGACCTGCGCGAGTTGCGTCGGCCGGGTTGAACGCGCGCTGAAGTCGGAACCCGGAGTGCTCGACGCACAGGTCAACCTGGCGACGGAACGGGCCACGGTCCGGGTACTGGAGGGAACGGTGACCTCTGAGCGTCTTGCCGCGGTGATCGCCGAGGCCGGCTATGACGCAAGTATGGTGGAAGCGGCGGGGGGCGCCAACGAAGACCGCGAGCAGGCCGCGCGTCTGGCGGAGATTGGCGCCCTGCGCCGATCCGTCATGCTCGCCGCGGTCGCGACCCTTCCGCTTTTCACGTTGGAGATGGCGCGTCACGTCTCGCCCAGCGTCCACCACTGGCTGGCCACGACCTTGGGGGAACAGCCCTGGCGGTTGATCAGCCTGGCCCTGGCGAGCTTCGTGCTCTTCGGCCCCGGGCTGCGCTTCTACAAGAAGGGCGTGCCCAACCTTTTGCGGCGCGCGCCGGACATGAACAGCCTCGTCGTGCTGGGCGCCACCGCAGCCTGGGCCTATTCGCTGGTGGCGACGCTATTTCCCCGGGCGCTGCCCGCCGGGACGAATAACGTCTACTACGAAGCCGCCGCCGTGATCGTGACCCTGATCCTGCTCGGCCGCTGGTTCGAGGCCCGCGCCAAGGGGCGCACGAGCGAAGCGATCAAGCGTCTATTGCATCTGCAAGCCAAGACCGCGCGCGTTCAGCGAGGCGGGGAAGACGTCGAAGTGCCGATCGAGGCCGTGCGGCCCGGCGATCTGGTGATCGTCCGCCCCGGCGAGCGCATACCCGTGGACGGCGAGATTCTCGACGGCGGCTCCTTCGTCGACGAATCGATGATCACCGGCGAGGCGATGCCGGTCGAAAAGGGTCCAGGCGCGGTCGTGGTCGGCGGCACCGTGAACAAGACTGGCGCTTTTCGCTTCCGCGCCACCAAGGTCGGGGCCGATACCCTGCTGGCGCAGATCGTCCGCATGGTCGAGCAGGCGCAAGGCGCCAAGCTGCCGATCCAGGCCCTGGTCGATCAGGTCACAGCCTTCTTCGTGCCCGTGGTGATCGCGCTTGCCGCACTGACCTTTGGGGTCTGGCTGGTGTTCGGACCGGCCCCGGCGCTCGGGCTTGCGCTGGTCAACGCCGTCGCCGTGCTGATCATCGCCTGTCCCTGCGCGATGGGCTTGGCGACACCCACGTCGATCATGGTCGGGACGGGCCGCGCGGCCGAGCTCGGCGTGCTCTTTCGCCGCGGGGAATCGCTTCAGGCGCTGCGTGACGTGAAGGCCGTGGTCTTCGACAAGACCGGGACGCTCACCTTGGGCCGTCCAGCGCTCACGACCTTGCAAGTCCTCGAAGGATACGAGGAGAACGAGATCCTGGCCGCAGCCGCCAGCGTCGAGAACCTCTCCGAGCACCCGATTGGCGAAGCGATCGTCAGCGAGGCGCGGCGGCGGGGCCTGCCCCTCCATCCGGTCACGGACTTCCAGGCCACCCCAGGCTTTGGTGTGACGGCGGCGGTCGCCGGGCATGACCTGGTGATTGGGGCGGGACGCCACCTTCAGGCCGCGGGGATCGACGTCTCCTCCTTGTCGGATCGAGCGGACGCCTTGGCCGATGCGGGCGAGAGCCCCCTCTTCGTCGGCATCGATGGTCGCCTCGCGGGCTTGCTCGCGGTCGCCGACCCGATCAAGCCAACCTCGGCCGAGGCGATCGCGGCGCTGCACAAACTTGGGCTGAAGGTGGCCATTGTCACCGGCGACCATCACCGCACCGCCGCGGCCGTCGCCCGCGCGCTCGGGGTGGATGAGGTTCTCGCCGACGTCTTGCCCGACGGCAAGGCGCGCGCCGTGGTGCGCCTGCGCGAGCGCTATGGCGCCGTCGCCTTCGTCGGTGACGGGGTCAATGACGCGCCCGCCCTGGCCACGGCCGAAGTGGGCATCGCCATGGGGCAGGGGACCGATATCGCCATCGAAAGCGCCGACGTGGTGCTGATGGGGGGCGATCTGACCGGCGTGGTGACGGCGCTCGGCCTGTCCCGCGCGACGTTGCGCAACATACGGCAGAACCTCGGATGGGCGTTCGGCTACAATGTCGTGCTGATCCCGCTCGCCGCCGGCGTCCTTTACCCGGCCTTCGGTTGGCTGCTGTCGCCAATGCTGGCGGCGGGCGCGATGGCGCTCTCCAGCATCAGTGTTCTGACCAACGCCTTGCGCCTGAGACGCTACAGGCCACCGGGGATTTCGGCGGCAGGGGGAACTGCATGAACATCGGCCAGGCTGCGCGCGCCTCCGGCGTGTCCGCGAAGATGATCCGCTACTACGAGCAGATCGGACTGATCCGGCCGGCCGAGCGCACCGACAGCAACTACCGCAGCTTCAGCGAACGCGACGTCAACGATCTGCGCTTCATCAAACGCGGCCGTTCGCTGGGCTTCTCGGTCGAGGAGATCACCAATCTTCTGTCCCTTTGGCGCGACCACACCCGTCCGAGCCGAGAGGTGAAGGCGATCGCCGACGCCCACGTCTCGGACCTGCGGGCGCGAATCGCCGAGATGCAGGCCATGGCCGACACGCTGACGGCGCTCTCGGAGGGTTGCGCCGGCGACGAGCGCTCTGACTGTCCAATCCTCAGCGACCTTGCCGAGGGGCCCAAGCCGCGCGCGGCCCGGATCGCAGACCACGACGGGGCGAGCTCGTGATGCGCCGGGGCTGGCTCTTGGCGCTGACCCTCTGGCCCACTGCAAGCCAGGCGGGCCCGGCCGACTATCGGTTCGAAGCCGTGGCGCCCGTTGTCGAACGTGGCGTGGGCGTGCCGATCAAGATCCAGGTCTGGTCGCGCGCAGGCGCGGTCCTGGTTGGGGGCGTGGACATGGGAGAGGCGCGGGTCGACCGGTCGCCAGAAGGTCAGCTCGGAGGGGCCCTGCCGGCGTTCTTCACACCGAGCCTGGAATACGGGACCTACAACTTCCGCGCCGACCTGCCGACCGATGGGATCTGGGCGCTCAAGTTTATCGCTCGCATTCCGGGAGAGGCTCAGCCAATCACCGGGAGCGTCACCTTCAAGGTGGTGGGCCGGATCGTGGCCAATAAGCCGCCGGGACGGCGGCCCTAGTCTGGCGCGCCGTCCCGCGGACCGTCCTATTTGGGTTGAATAGCCACCACTTCGGGGGTGGCTCCCGGCTTCACGGTGAAGCTGACTTGCTGGCCCACCTTGAGCCCTTGCAAGAGGGCGGGGTCAGCCTTGAACGGCATCGTCATCGCCGGCCAGCCGAGAGTCGCAATCGGGCCGTGCTGCAGCGTCACGGAGCCCGCCTTGGCATCGAGCTTCTTGATCACACCCGCGCCTTGGGCGCCGGCGGCGGCCGGCTGACCCATGCCCGGCATCTTGCTCATGTCGTGGCCAGCCTGGGCGAAGGCGGGGCCGCCGAGGGCGAGCGCCGCGACGGTGGCGAGTAGCAACTTCATCCGAATCTCCTGGTCTTGCACAAAGGGAAAGAGGCGCGGGGCCTCACAGGTCATCTCGCTAGGATTACGCACGACGGACGTCGCGGCCCTCAACCGGCGCGTCTCACCGCCGGGGTGGGGCGGCGATTAAGCCGCCGCAGCGACGTAGCCGGCGTCCGCTATCGCCCGGATGACCGCCTGTGGGTCTGCAGCGGTTTCGGCCTCGACCCGCTTGGCGCTCAGGTCCACGCGCACGTCCGCTTTCGGATCGACGCTCTTCACGGCGTCGGTCACCGACCGCACGCAGTGCCCGCAAGTCATGCCCTCAATGTTTAGGCGAAGCATATCTCATCTCCTCGTTTCGGTTCACTTCGCCCCGGAACATAGGGATTCCCACGGTGGGAAGGTCAAGGGCAGCCGCTGTAAGTAAATGCGGGCAACCCTCCAAGGATAGTAAGCTTCTGTCTTTTCTCAGTAATCCGCCCTTTCTGCGGAACTCCGTCAGGCACTGCCGGTTCACGACCATGACCCCGAAGCCAGAGGAGAATTGCCATGCACGTCCAGCAGATGATCGCGACCCACCCCGACGTTCAGGGGAACACCAACGAGGCCCTGATCCGGTGCATCGAGGCCTGCTACGAATGCGCCCAGACCTGCACGAGCTGCGCCGACGCCTGTCTGGCGGAGGACATGGTCAAGGACTTGGTCCAGTGCATCCGCCTCAATCTCGACTGCGCCGACGTGTGCGCGGCGACAGGATCGGTCGCGTCACGGCGGAGCGGGAGCAACGAGCTGGTGATCAAGCGGATGATCGAGACCTGCGCCGAAGCTTGCCGGCTCTGCGGTGAAGAATGCGAAAAGCACGCGCAGATGCACGACCATTGCCGCATCTGCGCTGAGGCCTGCCGGCGGTGCGAGCAGGCGTGCCAAGAGGCCGCTGACACCATTACGCCAACGCTGCAATAGCGCCTGCTGATTGAGGCGTCAGCCGCGCGCCACGGGCCGCAGGCCGTCCAGCGTCACCTCGACGAGCCGGCTGACCGCGGCCTTGGTCGGCAAGGCGCCCGCGGCGGTGAGGGCGTGCAGGCAGTAGCTGGCCAGTTCGTCCGGGGCGATGTCGGACCGCAGCGCCCCGCTTTCGGCGCCCTCCGCCAGGAGTTCCCCGACGAGGTCGCGCAGGCGTTGATGCGCGCGGACAACATGGTCGCCTCGATGCAGCAGCGCCGCCAGGTCGGCGTCGTGGCGTTGGTGCGAAATCATCGCGAAGGCCATGAGCACCGCCTTCAGCCGCTCGCCGATATCGCCGCCCTGGTCGCGGATCCGGGTCAGCTGGTGCAGGTGGGCGCCGATCTGGCGCTCGTGCCAGGCCGTCAGGATCGCCTCGATGTCCGGGAAATACTTGTAGAGCGTGGCGCGCCCGATGCCGGTGGCCTCGGCGATCTTCGACATGGTCACCGACGCCAGCCCGTGTTCGGCCACCAGCGCCGCCGTGGCGTCCAGGGTGGCATGACGCACCGCCTCGCGGTGGCTTTCGATCGTATCGTTCCAGAGTCTCGGCACCCGGCCACCATAGGCGCTCCGACTGGTCTGTCGATATGCGAGACGGATTGACTCTAGCGAGACATACTGTCTCGATAAAGGGCGAGGGTGAAACAACCCCGCTTGAGAGACAGGCCATGGCCGAACCCGCCGACAGACCAAATGATGACCCTGCCCGCCGGGCGTCTGCGCCGGGTGCGCCGCGCTGGGTCAAGGTGTTCGGCCTTATCGTCGCCGCCCTGGCCCTTCTGTTCGCGGCCCTGCATCTCACCGGCCTGCCCCCAGGTGCACACGGGGTCCACGGTGCGCACGCGGGGGCCGCGAGGACCGGGGCGGCGTCGTGACCCTGACGCCGGCTCAGCGCAAGCTCGTCCTCACCGTGCATGTGATGACCTCGGTCGGCCTGCTCGGTGCGATCGCGGCGTTCCTGGCGCTGGCCATCCTGGGTGTCGCCGCGGCGGACGAGCAGACCCAGCGCGGCGTCTATCCCGCCATGGCGTTGGTCGCGCGGGCCGTGATCCTCCCCCTGGCCGCCGCGGCCCTGGCGATCGGGCTCGTCCAGGCGCTGTGCACGCCTTGGGGGCTCATCCGCCACTACTGGGTGTTGCTCAAGTTGATGCTGACGAGCTTCGCGACCGCGATCCTGCTGATCAAGATGCGGATGATCGGCGACGCGGCGCGGCTGGCGAGCGACTTCGCGGTGTCCCGCGCCGAGCTGAGCAGCCTGGGCGTTCAGCTTCTGGTCCATGCCGCCGGCGGCTTGGCGGTGCTGCTCGTCCCGGCCGTGCTGTCAATCTACAAGCCGCCTGGTCTCACGCCCTATGGCTTCCGTCGCCAGCAGGGGTGCCGCGCAGGGTCCTGAGGCGGCGGCATCTATCGCCGCGCCAGGGCGACCTCGGCCACGCGGCCCGCCAGGGCGGCGCGTCGGCGCATGAAGGGCACGCCATGGCGCCGCATGGCCTCGCGGGCGGGACGCTCGACGAGGTGATGGACCACCATGGCCGCCGGGACGACGCCGACGAACAGGACCGCCCAGAGCAAGGGCGGCAGGGTCTCGCCGGAGAGGCCGAGCAGCTTCCTGGCGCCATGCTCGAAGACCAGCTGCCAGGGGATGCAGACCATGTAGACGGCGAAGCTGACCTCGCCCAGATAGACCCAGAGCGGGGCCGTCAGCAGCCGCGATCCCGTGCTGGCTAGGCTTCCCAAGCTCAGGATCAGCGCCCCGAACAGGCAGACGCTCAGCCAGTCGGGCGCGCCGACGAAGGCGCAGGCCGCTATGGCCGCGACCGAGCCGAGCACGCCGGTGACGGCAGCACGTGGAGACCGGATGACGTCCGACCGCCACAGCAGCCAGACCGCGCAGCCGAGCACGAAACAGGGCACGATCCGCAGCGCGCCCCAGGCGATGGTCGCCCGGGTAAGCGGGAAGCCGGCGACCTGCTGGAAACCGATGTTCAGGCCGATGACAAGCAGGACGGCCAGCGCGATGGCGACCCAGGGGCGGGTGCGCAGCGGCCAGATCACGAAGGCGAAGACCGGGAAGGTCAGATAGGCGAACCACTCGGCCGAGATCGACCAGGAGGGATGGTTCCAGCCGCCCGCCAGGCCTAGGCCCCAGGCCTGGGTAAGCGTTAGGTGCGCGGGCAACGACGACCAGGCGAGCACCTTGTCGCCGGCGTCGACACCGGCGATGGCCGCCGCGGCGACCACCAGGCCAAGGCCTGCGAGGGTGGCCAGATGGACCGGGTAGATGCGCGCCAGACGCGCCCACAGGAAGTCGGGATAGCGGAACCGCCGCTCACCGAACGACTGCATGTAGACATGGCTGAGGATGAAGCCGGAGAGCACGAAGAACAGCTCGACCCCTAGATAGCCCTTGGCGATCAGGGCGGGCATGCCCAGGCCGAGGCTCGGCGTGAAGTGGAAGGCGACCACCCACATCGCCGCGAAGAAGCGCATGGCGGTGAGGGGCTTGAGGTTCTGAGGCATGGGACCGGTCCGGATGCTGGCAAGGCCATCCTCGGTCAGCGATCCTAACATTCCGCAAATGCAGCCTCGCCGGGTCGAGAATAGAGACCGCGCCGACAAGCGTTCCAGTCGTGGAAAGGATGTCTATCGCGACGGCGACGAAACATCGTCCGTGAGCAACAAAGCACCCCTCGACCAGCTTTGCTGGAGGAACGGTCTGGTCCGTCTTGCTGTTTGCAGACCGGAGGCTGGTCAGATTCTCGTGTCGACCAACTTATCACACCATAACAGTACAACCGTTGGAAGGTACGATGGTAAATTCAAACAATAATAGCCTGCGCGGCTCGGACGCGGTCCATGAGACCTTTGGTGAGTACGACCTGTTCATCGGCCGGCCGAACAGCAACTTCCATTCCAGCAGCATGCCGATGAGCGCCCAATTCGGCCGTAACGGAGCGGATTTCCTGACCGGCGGGGCGATGGATGATGATCTGATGGGCGGCCGCGGTACGGACGTCTTGAACGGCGGCGGCGGCGCCGATCACCTCGACGGCGGGGACGGCTCGGACTTTCTGACCGGCGGGGCCATGGACGACGCGCTCCGCGGCGGCGACGGTCGCGATTTCCTGGATGAGGGTGACGGCCATGGTGACCTCGAGGGCGGGAGGGGTGACGACTTCCTGCGTGGCGGGCGCGGCGCCGATGCGTTCGCGGTCGACCCGACGAGTGGCCACGACATCATCTATGACTTCAAGCCGGGCGGTCCGATGTTCGACCACCTGGCGATACGCGACATCAAGCCTGAGGACCTGCGGTTCGCAGACACCATCTTCGGCGTGAAGATCAGTTGGAACAACGACCAGGGATCGGTCCTCCTGGTCGGTGTGCAGAAGAACGAGCTGGCGCAGAGCGACTTCATGTTCGCAGACGACCGCTATCTGCTGCAGCCAACCGATGCCTCTGCAGACCGCCTGACGGCGATCAGCTTCGCCAAGGACGAAGGGGGCGCGCTCACCGCGCCGCCGGCGGCCGGCAACACCGCCGCCGAGACCTTCGATTTTGACGATTTCCACGTGCAGAAGGGCGCCGAAGCCGCCGATGTGATGCAGGCCACTGGCGATCGCGACGCCTTCTTCGGACTCGGCGGCGACGACAAGCTGTTCGGCGGCGCCAACGACGATCACCTAGCCGGTGACGGCGGAGCCGACACCTTGGACGGCGGCGACGGCATGGACGATTTGCGTGGCGGCGCTGGAAACGATCAGCTCTACGGGGGCGCCATGGCGGACAACCTGATGGGCGACGACGGTGACGACCAGCTGTTCGGCGGCGGCGGTCACGACATGATCGATGGCGGCGCCGGAAACGACACCTTGAACGGCGGCGACGGCGCTGACGCCTACATCGTCACCCCGACCAGTGGGCGGGATGTGGTGGTCGCCGGATTCGACGCCGGGCCGGGAGCCTTCGACCACATCGCCTTCGAAGGCGGCATCATGCCGAACCAGGTCCAGGTGGCCGACACCGCTCAAGGCGCGCTCGTCACCTGGGGCACGAGTGCGTCGATCCTGCTGGTGGGCATTACGACCGCGCAGATGTCGCAAGACGACTTCATGTTCAGCGACGTCGAGGGCGGCGGCTACGTGAACAATGCGCTGATCCAGACGGCCGGCACGGACTTCCTCTTCGTCTGACCTTCCTCGGGCGGGCCTTAGCGGCCTGCCCCGGGCGTCGTCGCGACATAGAGGGAGATCGACCCGGTCGGCGTCGGAACGACCCGGCGTTCGGCCACGCCGAGCAGTCCTGCCTCGGCCATCAGATCGGGCAGTTTTCCCTTGGCGTTGAACCCGGTCCGCTCCCAGCCGTCGAGGGCCTGAACCTGGCGGAACAGCAGCCGCATCAGCAGGGTGCGTTGCAACCCGTAGTCAGCAATCACGACGCGGGCGTCCGGTCGCCCCAGGCGAACCATGGCTTTCAGGATCTCCGCCTTCACCGGCACGTCGCACTGGTGGAGCACGAGGCTCGAGATCACCTTATCGGCGACGGCGGAGCCCAATCTGCGATCCGCCTCATCGCCATAGCCCTCGAGCCATTCGACCTCGACCCCGGCCGCCGCCGCCTTGTCCTTCGCAATTCGCAGGACCGCAGGATCCGGATCGATTCCCACCACGCGGGCCCCCGGGCAGCGCGCCTTGATGGCGATGGCCTGGGAGCCGGTCCCCGCGCCAATGTCGACGATCAGCTCGCCGTCAGAAGGATCGAGCAGATCTAGGAGAGCCGCCCGCCATCGGCGTTCGCGGGTCATGACGGCGATCACGCGGTCGTAGTCGCCGGTGAGCTCGGCCCGCCCCAGTGCGGGTATGAAGTCTTTCTGGTCGGACATGACGCACCTCTTGCCAACAGGATGCGCCGCCGGTCCAAGCGGGTCTTGAACCGAACGCTTGCAGCCCCGGGCGCCGTCCCTGATCATCTGGCATGAGGTCAGTGCATCCTTGGTCAGGACAGGTCTGGTTTGCCGAGGACTGGGCGTGCTTCGAAGGTCTCTGCGGCGACGCCCAAGCGCATGGCCATCTCGCAGCCCAGGTCGTCGTCGGCCTTTCTGGCCCGGTAACAGTTGAGGGCGCGAGGGGCGCTGTGGTCGGTGAGGCCGTGCTGATTGCGCCGGGCGCCCTGCATGCGATCGTCCCATCCGACCGGATCGTGCGCGTGGTCTATTTGCAGAGTTTCGGGCGGCTTGCGCGCAGCTGGGGCGTCGAGACGTGGCCCGCCACCCCGTGCGCCCAATCTGCGCGATGGGCGGGCCGCCTGCGCGGGGCCGATCCCGGCCGGAGCTTGGCGGCGGCCGCCGCCGCATCCGAGCCGCAGCGTCTGGATCCGCGGTTGGCAGCCGCGCTGCAGGAAATGCGGAGCTCAGCCCAGGCCAACGACGATCTGGGCGGCGTCGCCCGACGCGTTGGTCTCTCGCCGGCGCGTCTGCGTGCGCTGGCCCGGAAGGAGCTCGGCGCGCCGCTTGCCCACTGGCGGGCATGGCTCCAGCTCGAACGGGCGATCGGCGCGCTGCGCCGCGGCGAACCGCTCGCCGCCGCGGCGGCGTTGGGAGGTTTTAGCGACCAGGCCCACCTCAGCCGGACGATGCGCCGCTTCTTCGGAATCACGCCGCTGACAGCGTCGCGTGTCGTGCGTGCGCCAGCGGTGGCCTGAAACGTGATGCGTTTTTCGACATTTCCATAAGGGCGCCAGCCGACCCCGCGCGTATTCCATGAAAATGCGCGGCCCAGCAGCCGCGTTATTCATTCGCCTGGGATACCGCATCGACATGAAGGACTTCGATCGTCGCCAGTTGCTGCGTGGCGCCTCACTGATGGGCGGCGGCCTGGCCCTCAGCACCTTGCTGCCAGGTTGGGCGCAGAGCGCCACGATGGGCGCCGGTCCGACGTTGCCGACCTTGAGCGGGCCGAACATCGACCTGCGGATCGGTCACTCGAGCCTTACGGTCGATGGTCGCGCCGGCCACGCGGTGACCATCAATGGGACGGTCCCGGGGCCCCTGCTGCGGCTGAAGGAAGGCCAGAACGTCCGGCTGTCGGTCACCAACGACCTCGACGAGGACACCTCCATCCACTGGCACGGCCTCCTCGTGCCGTTCCAGATGGACGGCGTCCCGGGGGTCAGCTTCCCGGGGATCAAGCCCCGGCAGACCTTCGTCTACGAGTTCCCGATCAAGCAGTCGGGCACCTATTGGTACCACAGCCACTCTGGTCTGCAGGAGGCTGAAGGGCACTACGGGCCCATCATCATCGACCCGGCCGGGGCCGATCCGATCGCCTATGATCGCGAACACGTCATCGTGCTCTCCGACTTCAGCTTCATGCACCCGCACGTGATCTTCAAGCGCATGAAGCAGCAGGGCGGCATGTTCAATTTTCAAAAGCAGACCATCGCCGGCCTGCTCGCCGGGAAGGACCAGACGCTTCAGGAGCGGATGGAATGGGCCAAGATGCGGATGGACCCGACCGACATCTCCGATGTCACGGGCGCGGTGCTGAAGTTCCTGATCAACGGCCACGGGCCGAAGGACAACTGGACCGGCCTGTTCACACCGGGTGAGCGGGTGCGCCTGCGCTTCATCAACACGGCCGCGCAGATGGTGTTCGATGTGCGCATCCCCGGCCTGAAGATGACGGTCGTGGCCGCTGACGGCCAAGATGTCCGCCCTGTGGAGGTGGATGAGTTCCAGATCGGCAACGCCGAGACCTACGACGTCATCGTGCAGCCGACGGAAGACAAGGCCTTCACCATCGTCTCAGAGGCTGTCGACCGCTCGGGCATGGGCCGGGCGACGCTGGCGCCGCGCGTTGGGATGACCGCACCGGTCCCGCCGCTTCGGGACCGGCCGCTCGCGACCATGAAGGACATGGGCATGGACATGAGTTCCATGAAGGGCATGAACATGGGCGGGTCTGGCGCGATGGCCGGCATGGACCATGGCGCGGCGGGCCACGACATGGCCGCGATGCCTGGAATGGCTGGCATGCCGGGCATGGCCGCTGCGCCCGGAATGGCCGCCCCGAAGCCGCGCGGTTCCGATGCGATGGGCGACATGGGCGGCATGAAGATGTCGATGCGCGACCCGCAGAACGCCCCAGGCGTGAAGCTGGGGCCCGGGGTCCAGACCATCGCGCCGATGCCCATGGATCGGACCGGCGAGGTCGGCCAAGGCCTGGAGAGCGTCGGCCATCGGGTGCTGGTCTACAAGGACCTGGTCGCGCTGACGCCGAGCGTCGATCCGCGAATGCCGACCCGCGCGCTCGACATCCACCTGACCGGCAACATGGAACGCTTCATGTGGGGGTTCGATGGCCTGAAGTTCAGCGAGACCAGCAAGCCCTACACCTTCGAAAAGGGCGAGCGGGTGCGGGTGACGCTGATCAACGACACCATGATGGCCCATCCGATCCACCTGCACGGTCACTTCTTCGAGCTGGCGCACGCGCCACCAGGCCAGGGACCCAGAAAGCACACAGTCATCGTCGCGCCCGGCGGCAAGGTCTCGTGGGACTTCACGGCGGATCCCGGAGACTGGGCCTTCCACTGCCACATGCTCTACCACATGCACGCCGGGATGTTCCAAGTGTTCAGCGTGCGGCCGCTCGACGGAGGCGCCGCATGAACCGGTTGGCCCTGATCTCGCTGATCCCTCTGGCGCTGGCGACCTCGGTCGCGGCCCAGACGATGGATCACTCCTCGATGCCCGGCATGGCCATGCCGGCGCAGCCAGCCCAGAAGCCGAAGCCGAAACCAAAGGCGAAGCCTGCGGCGGCGCCTGCCCGCAAGACCCCTCAGTCGAAAACCGCCTCCAGCCCGGCTGCGACACCCTCAGCCGCGCCGATGGATCACTCGACCATGCCCGGCATGACGATGCCGGCGCCCGCCGCCCCGGCGGCCCCGGCGCCGGACCATAGTGCGATGCCCGGCATGGCGATGCCTGCGGGTGCGGCGCCGATGGACCATTCTGCCATGCCTGGCATGGACATGGGCCCGACGGCCCAGCCGGACATCCCCAAGTCTCCGCCCCCGCCGCCGCCTGCGGATCGCGCCGCTGACCGCTTCTTCCCGCGCGCCGAGATGGACCAGGCGGTGGCGCAGCTGCGACGCGAGCATGGCGCCGCCATCACTTCCAAAGTCATGACGAACCTCGCCGAATTCCAGGCCCGGAAAGGCGCTGACGGCTATCGCTGGGATGGCCAAGCCTGGTTCGGCGGCGACATCAATCGCTTTGTGCTGAAGAGCGAAGGGGAGGGGACCCGCGGCGAAGGGGTTGAGGCCGCTGAGTTGCAGGCGCTCTATTCGCGCGCCGTCGGGGTCTACACCGACGTTCAGATCGGGGTGCGCCAAGATTTCGAGCCGCACAATCGGACCTACGCAACTGTCGGTTTTGAAAGCCTGTTCCCCTACTGGTTCGATATCGAAGGGGCGGCCTTCTTGTCCAACAAGGGCGAGCTGCTCGGCCGCATCGAAGGCACTTACGACCTTCGCCTCACCAATCGCCTGATCCTGCAGCCTCGCGCGGAATTCAACCTGGCGGCCCAGGACACGATCGAAACCCGGACCGGGTCGGGCCTGTCGAATGCCGAGCTGGGACTTCGCCTGCGCTATGAGATCCGACGGGAGTTCGCCCCGTACATCGGCGTCTCCTGGGACCGCAAGTTCGGCAAGACCGCGGACTATGCGCGGACCTTCGGTGAAGACGTCAAGGCAACAAGCTTCGTCGTGGGTGTTCGCGCCTTCTTCTAGTTCTGCGGCCCAACAGGGAAATACCGGCGCAATGTCGAAGCGATAGAGGTCGCTCGGTAACTAGAAGTCCGGGGGCACCATGCTGCGACTGTCGCTTCAACTGCACAAGTGGATCGCCTTGGTTGTCGCGATACAGGTGCTCGGCTGGGTCGCGGGTGGGCTCATCATGACCGCGATACCGATCGAGCAGGTGCGCGGCGAACAGCACATCGGTTCCGCGGCGCTGCCGCCGATCGACACCAAGCGCTTGCTGCCGCTGGAGAAGCAACTGGCTCTCGCGGACATGACGGATGTCGGTGAGGCGACGCTCAAGAATACACCGCGAGGCCCAATCTGGGTGCTGAAGTCGGCCGCGGGCAGCGAGGGCTGGTGGAATGCCTACAGCGGCGAGAACGTCGATGAGATCACCGCCGCCGCCGCCCGGACCTATGCGCAGATGGCGTACAAGGGAGCCGGCAAGCTGCTCGCCGTCGACTATGAAGAGAGCGCGCCGAAGGAAGCCCAGGTCAGCGGACCGCTCTGGCGGGCGCGTTTCGGCGATAAGGAACACAGCCGGCTCTATCTCGACGCCTTTACCGGCGAGGTGCTGAGCCGACGCTCGGACCTGTGGGCGTTCTACGACTTCTTCTACCAGATCCACATCATGAATTTCGGCGCTTCGCGCAGCTACAATCATCCGCTGATCGTCGCCGCCGCAGCGGCGACCCTGGCGGTCGTCGTGACCGGGATCGTCCTGCTCGTGTTGCGCCTGGGAAGCGATCTTCGGCGGCTGAGGGCGCGCCCGCGCGGCGGAGCGCTGGCGACCCCAATCGATCGGAGGCCCGGCGTCTGATCTCACCTGGGCGGCCCGCAAGCCTCCAAGCCTGGAGGTGGCGCTCAGGGGGGCTACATTCGGCGCCTCACCTACCCGAAGGAACTCGATCGACCTCCCGGAGTGCACAGTTCCGGAGCTGGCGGCTGAGGGCCGGCGTTGTCCCCGCGCGTATACTGAGGAGTGGGGCGGGGATCAGAATGGGAAACGGCGAGCCTTTCAAACCTGAAGGGACGACAGGGTCGCCCTTCCCGAACAACCTGCCTGCCCTGACCTCGGTCCGCTTCGCGTTGGCGCTGGGGGTTGTGCTCTTCCACTACCAACTCCAGTGGCCTTGGGACTCCATGGCGTCGACCGGGATCCTCAATCGGGCCCGGCTCGGCGTCGACGCCTTCTTCATCCTGTCCGGCTTCGTCCTCACCCATGCCTATCGTCAGGCGCTGGAGGACCGGCGGCTGGACTACCGCCGCTTCCTGGCGGCGCGCTTCGCACGCGTCTACCCGGCGCACGTCGCCGTCCTGGCGTTCGTCCTCGTGATGGTCGGCGCGGCGACCTTGATCGGCGCGGAGTTTGATCACGGGCTCTACAATCCGCTCGGCCTGCTCACGACCTTGTTGTTGGTGCATGCCTGGTTGCCCGAAACCGTCGTGGCGGAATGGAATGGACCCTCCTGGTCGCTTTCCGCCGAATGGTTCGCCTATCTCGCCTTCCCCGCCTTCGCCTGGGTGGGTCTGGTTCTTGCGCGCCGGCCCTGGGTCCTGCTCGCCCTGTCGGGGCTGGTCTTCCTGGTGCTGGATCTGATCTATCAGGCGGTGTTCGGCGATGTGGTGGTCCATGCTGAACTGAATATGGGCGTGCTGCGGATCATCCCCGAGTTCCTCTATGGCATCGGTCTCTACCGGTTGGGACAGCGCCTGCGGCCCACGCGGCAATGGGCGATCGGCGCGGCTTGGCTGTCGGCGATCACCTTGCTGACGCTGATGCATCTCAAGGCGGACGACCGGATCGTCGTGGCCGCGGCCGGGCCCCTGATCCTCAGCCTGGGCCTGCTCTCGAAAGCCAGCGCGGATCGCGCGCTTGCACACCCCTGGATGCTGGCCGGGGGCGAGGCCTCCTACGCGCTCTATCTGGTTCACATGCCCATCCTGATTGGATGGAAGGGCGTCAATTCCGCTCTCACGCAGCGGCCGAGCGCCTATGTGCTGGCGTGGTGGGAGATCGCATGCCTGCTCACGCTCACGCTCGTCGCCGCATTCGCCCTGCACTACTTGTTTGAGGGGCCGGCCCGAACCTGGATCCGGCGCCGAGCTGACCGCCTATGGCCGGCGCCCGGCTCGCGGGCGGCCATGGCGCCCGGATCACAGCCCCCCGACGTCTAGCCGAAGGATGAGGCAAGAATGATTTCCCAGGCAATCCACCGGCGCGGCCTTCTTCTCTCCGGCGCCGCTGCGCTCTTGGTGAGCAGTTGCGCCCGCGCGGCCAATCCCAAGACATTGGTCGTCTACAAGACGCCCTATTGCGGCTGTTGTAAGGGTTGGGTGGCCCACATGACTCGCGCCGGCTTCACTCCGACCATCCATGAGGTGGAGGATCTAGCGCCGGTGCGCGCCCGCTATGGCGTGCCGTTCAAACTCTCCTCCTGTCACACCGGCGTCATCGGCGGCTATGTGATCGAAGGACACGTGCCCGCAGACGATGTCGCGCGCCTGCTCCGGGAAAAGCCGAAAGCGCTTGGTCTCACGGCGCCGGGCATGCCGATCGGTTCCCCGGGCATGGAAGTCCCGGACCGTCCGGCGGAGAGATTTGACACTTTGCTGCTCCTGGATCGGTCCGGACGGACCCAGGTCTTCGCGACACATGGGGCCTGACTAGCCGGCGTGCGCGAGCGCGATCTCGCGCAAGCCTTTGGAGGCCATGAGCCGTTCGGGGATGACCCCCCGTCGAAGCATGGCTGGGCGTGCCGACCGTCCGAGGCTTTCTGATGTCTTGATGTCGCCGGGTCGTATTGTGCCCAGACTTTCTCGATCTGAATCGCGCTGCGCGGAAAGCCTCGTGCTATACTCCGAACATGGAGCGGTTACGGTTCTTCGTCCTTGTGGCGGCGATCCTCACGTTCGCCATCAGCGTGCCCTTCTCAGTGAACCGCGCGGCTCAATGTCCGTGTGCCGCATCAGCGCCCTGCCACTGCCCGCTCGTGGACTGCAAACTGCTTCCTGCGTCCGGTTCGTCCTGTCACTGTTCAGTCTCCGCCTTGTGCTCCGCGGACGTTTTCGACCATGCCGCGGGTACTGGTCCGAGCGCCTGGCCGACGCCGGTGCGGCTTGACCCGCATGGGCTCCGCCTGGTCCCGCCCCTTCGACCGCCCATCCCTGAGACGACCTTCGCCGCCTGAAGGCGGCCGTTCACACGCGGCCGGCGTCTGTCGGCCGCAAAGTCTCAGGAGAACATCATGAAGATCATTGTGACGGCCTTGAGCGCACTTTTGCTCGTCGCAATCAGCGCCTGCGCCAGCACGACCGGTGATCGCGTCCACTGGCGACCGGGAAATTCCAAGTTCACGACCGGAATAAACGCTCCGGCGCCTGTCGTGGAGGATTCACATCGGTAGCTGCGAAGGCCACTGGGCGCGGCTTCGGCCGCGTCCAGTGGCCATGCGCTCACTCACTTGGGCAGGATTCGGGTGCGCGGCGCTGGGCGCGCTGGGGGAGGATCGACCCAATCAGCACTGGTGCCATCGGCGAAGCGCTGATGGACCTTCCACTGCACGCCAAAGCTTGGCTCCGTTGGATTCTTCGCCACAAGTGCCAGCTGCTGGCGGCCGCCAGGCGGAATATTCACGCTCCAGATGATCCCGACAATTCGGTCCGCTGACTTGGTGAGCGTGTATCCACTCGCCGGACCGTTTACAGAGACGATGGTCATCTCAGGCGGGACCTCGAGTTCGACCGCTGTCGTCGGACTTTTGCCCTCGGTCGGCACGTTGAACGTATAGGTTTCCGTTTTCCCGGGCGTGGACTCGCTCGGCGAGACCGTGACATGAGCGTGAGCCACGACTGGAAGCAGGGCGAGAGGAAGCGCCAGAGCCGTGAAGCGGTTCATTGAAAGTCCTCCCCTAGATTTGCCGCCCGAGCTTGATGCTGGATCAGGCGGTAAGTCTAACCTGGACCGGGAACAGAGCAAGCGAACGGCGACGCCGCTAAAGGCGCCTGCGCCGTAGCAGCAGATAGCCTGCGGGAATGACCAGCATCGAGAGGAGGGGCGCAGTCAGCATCCCCCCGATCATGGGGGCGGCGATGCGGCCCATGACCTCCGAACCCGCCCCATGACCGATGAGCATGGGCAATAGGCCAGCGATGATCACCGCAACCGTCATCGACTTCGGCCGGACCCGAAGCACCGCGCCGTCCCGAACCGCCTCTTCAAGATCCTGTCGGGAGGGGTTCGGCCCACGCGCCTCGAGGGCATGTTTAAGGTAGATGAGCATGACGACGCCGAATTCGGCGGCGACCCCGGCCAGGGCGATGAACCCGATGCCGGTCGCCACGGACTGGTGGAAGCCCAGCAGGTAGAGCGTCCAGAGCCCGCCGGTCAGGGCGAAGGGCAAGGTCCCCATGATCAGCGCCGCTTCATCCAATCGGCCGAAGGTGACGTAGAGCAGCACAAAGATAATCAGCAGGGTGGCCGGGACGACGATCTTCAGCCGCTCGACGGCGTGCTGAAGGTACTCGAATTGGCCCGAATAGGAGAGGCTGATCCCCGGCGGAACCTTGACGTCCTTGGTGACCGCCACCTGCAGATCCTTGACGACGGACGCCAGGTCGCGCCCGCGCACGTCCACATAGATCCAGGTCGAAGGCCGGCTGTTCTCACTCTTGAGCATCGGCGGCCCCTCGGCCACCTCGACCTTCGCGACCGTGCCCAGGGTGATCTGTTGCCCCGAAGGCGTGAAGATCGGCAGGGCGCGCAGCTCGTCGAGGCTGTCGCGAATCTCACGCGGATAACGCACATTGATCGGATAGCGCGCCAGGCCTTCGACCGTCTCACCGACGTTTTCGCCGCCGACGGCCCCGCCGATGATGTCCTGGACATCGGCGATGTTCAGTCCGTAGCGAGCCGCCGCGGTGCGATCGATGTTCACATCCACATAGCGGCCGCCGGTGAGCCTTTCCGCAAAGGCCGTGCTGACGCCGGGAACGGTCTTGGCCACGGTCTCGATGCGATGCGCGATCGCGTCGATCTGGCTGAGATTGGCGCCGGAGACCTTTACGCCGATCGGGCTCTTGATGCCGGTCGCGAGCATGTCGAGCCGGTTGCGGATCGGCGGCACCCAGACATTGGTCAGGCCCGCCACCTTCACCTTGCTGTCGAGTTCCTCGATCAACTTGTCTGGTGTCATGCCTTTGCGCCACTGGCTCTGGGGCTTGAACTGGATCACGGTCTCGAACATCTCCAGCGGGGCCGGGTCGGTCGCGCTCTCCGCGCGTCCGGCCTTGCCGAAGACGGTGGCGACCTCAGGCACGGTCTTGATCATCCTGTCGGTCTGCTGGAGCAGCTCGGAGGCCTTCGCGGCCGACAAGCCCGGCAGGGCGGACGGCATGTAGAGCAGGTCGCCTTCGTTCATGGCCGGCAGGAACTCGCCGCCTAGGTGGGTGAGCGGCCAAGCCGTGGTCGCGAAGGCCAGGAGCGCCGCGAGCAGCGTCTTCCTCGGGTGTTTCAGAACCCAGTTGATGGCGGGTCGATAGAGGGCGGTCAGCCCCCGGTTCAGGAAGTTCGAATTCTCCGGCGGGATGCGGCCGCGGATCAGGTAGCCCATCAGCACCGGCACGAGGGTGATCGACAGGATGGCCGCGCCGGCCATCGAGTACGACTTGGTGAAAGCGAGCGGCTTGAACAGCCGGCCTTCCTGCGCCTGCAGGGTGAACACCGGCACGAAGGACAAGGTGATGATCACCAGGCTGAGGAAGAGCGCCGGCCCCACCTGGGCGGCGGCTTCCGTGATCACCCGCCAGTGCTCGGCGCCTTTCAGCTTCTCTCCGGGATGTTCGTGCTCCCACTGCTCGATATGCTTGTGCGCGTTCTCGATCATGACAACGGCCGCGTCGACCATGGCGCCGATGGCGATGGCGATGCCGCCCAGCGACATGATGTTGGCGTTGACGCCCTGCACGCGCATGACGATCAGGGCCATCAAGACGCCGATCGGCAAGGACAGGATCGCGACCAGGGCGGAGCGCATGTGCCAGAGGAACAGCGCGCAGACCAGCGCCACGATGATGAACTCTTCGATCAGCTTGCCACGCAGGTTCTCCACCGCGCGATCGATCAGCTGCGAACGGTCATAGGTGGTGACGATCTGGACGCCAGGCGGCAGGCTGTGTTTGAGCTCGTCGAGCTTCGTCTTGACCGCGGCGATGGTCGCCCGGGCGTTCTTGCCGGATCTGAGCACCACCACCCCGCCGGCCACCTCGCCCTGGCCGTTCAACTCGGCGATGCCGCGCCGCATCTCCGGCCCGATCTGGATGGTGGCGACATCGCCCAGGCGGACCGGGACCCCGCCGGCGGCGGCCCGCAGCGGGATGGCGCGGAAGTCGTCCAGCGACTGAAGATAGCCGCCCGCGCGGACCATGTACTCCGCCTCGCCCAATTCGAGGACGGACCCGCCGGCCTCCTGGTTGGCGCGCCGGATCGCCTCGACCGCCTGTTGCTGGGTGACGCCGTAGCCGGCGAGCTTGGTCGGCTCGAGGACGACCTGGTACTGCTTGACCATCCCGCCGATGCTGGCGACCTCGGCGACCCCGGGAAGCGTCTTCAGCTCGTAGCGCAGGAACCAGTCCTGCAGGCTGCGGAGCTGCGCCAGGTCGTGGCGGCCGGTCTTGTCGACCAGGGCGTATTCATAGACCCACCCGACCCCGGTGGCGTCCGGCCCCAGCGAGGCCTTTGCCGAGGGCGGGAGCCGGCTTTGCACCTGGTTGAGATATTCGAGCACCCGCGAGCGGGCCCAATAGAGGTCCGTCCCCTCGTCGAAGATGATGTAGACGAAAGAATCGCCGAAGAATGAATAGCCGCGCACCGTCTTGGCGCCCGGAACCGACAGCATGGTCGTCGCCAAGGGATAGGTGACCTGGTTCTCGACAATCTGAGGGGCTTGGCCTGGATAGTTCGTCCGGATGATCACCTGCACGTCGGAGAGGTCCGGCAGGAAGTCGACGGCCGTCGACTTGACCGCCAGTCCGCCGGCGACGGCAATGGCCAGGACGGCCAGGAGGACGAAGAAGCGGTTCCTGACCGACCAGCGAATGATCGCGGCGATCATTGACCGGCCTCCTTGCTGAGGCGGCGCAGGGTGGGACCGGACGCCGGCTGGTCGAAGGCGAACCGCACGCGGTCGCCCTTCTTGATACCCTTCAGCAGCGCTGGATGCCCGACGCGGAACGTCATGGTCATGGCGGGCCAGCCGACGGCGGGGACCGGCTGATGGGAGATCGTCACGCCGTCGATGCCGATCGACTCGATGTGGCCGGTCGTTTCGGCCAATCCGGCCGCGGCTTTCGGGGCGGCCGTCGGGGGCGCGGGCATGGTCATGCCGCCGCCGATCGGGCGGGCCTGGACACCGGAAAGGCTGGCCTCGGAATCGATGAGGAACTGGCCGGAGGCGATGATACGCTCGCCTTCGGAGAGCCCGGCCAGGATCTCGGTCTTGTCACCGCCGCTCTGTCCGACCTGCACCTCGGCCGGCTGGTAACGGCCGCCCGGCAAGGCCAGCATCACAAGGCTGCGCTTGCCCGTGCGGATGATCGCTTCGGTGGGAACAAGGATCGCGGGCCGTGCGGTGGAGGTGAGTTGGACGTTGGCGAACATGCCCGGCTTCAGCCGACCGCCGCGGTTCGGCAGCTCGATGCGCACCTGCAGCGTTCGGCTCTCCACCTGGGCCTGCGGCAGGACCGCCGTCACCCGTCCCGAGAAGGTCTCCCCGGGGTAGGCCGCGAGGGTGGCGGTGACCGGCTGCCCCGGCTGGACCTGGCCAGCCATCGCCTCGGGCACGGCCGCGTTCAGCCACACAGTGCCCAGGCCGGAGATCTCCGCCAGGGTTTCGCCGGCCGAGACCGACATGCCGCTGCGCACGTTGAGCGTCTTGATCACCCCGCCGATCGGGGCGGTGACGGTCACCACATTGCGGGCGCGCCCGCTCTGGTCGATCTGGCGGATGAGCCCAGGCGACATCCCGAGCAGTTGTAGCCGCTGCTGGGCGGCGCGGATGAGCGCTGGATCTCCCGTCCGGCGCACCGCCAGGTACTCCGCCTGCGCGCCGCCCCACTCCGGGACCAGGAGGTCCGCAAAGGCCGCGCCAGCTGGAATGATGTCGCCGGGCGCGCGGCCATAGACGCGTTGCACGAAGCCCGCCGAGCGCGGCTGCACGATGGCGACGTCGCGCAGATTGAAGTCGATCGTGCCGGTCGCCGTCACCCCGCTGGCGAGTTCCCCGCGCGTGGCGGTCGCGATCCGAAGCCCGAGGTTGGCGACCTTGGCGGGATCGATCTTGAACCCGACCGCGCCGGCGCCGACGCTCTCGTCGGCGTACTTGGGCACCATGTCCATGCCCATCGGCGACTTGCCCGGAGCCGGGAAGTGCTGCTGGGGAACCATCGGGTCGTACCAGTAGAGAACCTTCTTGCCGCCTGGGGCGCTGGCCTCGGATGCGGCCTGTGGCCGGAGTTTCAACTGGGCGAGGCCGTAGCCGGTCGCTGCGGCGACGATGGCGATGACGCCGGCGACCGAGAGGGTTCGGAGGTTTGACTGTGATGCGGAGCTCATGGCTGGCGGCTTTCGTGGGTGGTGCTGGCTTGGATGTGATCGCTCGGATGGGTGTGTTCTGCGGCGCACCGGACAGGGTCGGGCCGCCTGAAGGCTGAGGCAACGCTCATGGTCGGTCGCTCGCGTAGGTGAGCACGAGGGTGGCGGCGTCGGCGGCGACCGCCGCCTCGCGGTCCAGCAAGGTGAGCTGGGCGTTGGCGAGCGCCGTGAAGGCCTGGAGCACGTCGGTCAGCCCGCCGCGGCCCGCGCCGTAACTGGCCGTCTCCAGGTCGGCGCGCCGCTTGGCGAGCGGCAGCAGCACGTCCTTGGCCCGGCTCCATTGGTCGTGACGCATTAGGTAGTCGGCCAGCCCTGCCTCGAGCTGGGCGGCGAGTTCGCGACGGGTCGCCTCGGCTTCGGCCCGACTTTCGGCCGCCGCGGCGAGTTTGGCCGCGATGATCGGGTCCTGCCGCCGGGCGGCGAACAGCGGCAGGGTCACGGTCACGCCCGCGGAGATCATGTCGCCGAACATCGGGTCTCGGCGCTGGTAGGCGAGCTCCCAGCTCCAGTCGGGGCGCTTCTGGGCGCGGGCGAAGCGCACTTCGGCCTGGGCTTGCGCGGTCATCGCCGCCCGCTCCGCCAGCCGCGGGTGGCCGGTGAGCCCGGCCCGCAGTGCGGTGGCATCGACCTCGAACCTCGGCGGGGATCCGGCGACGTCGGCCTGCGGATCGCCCGTCCAGCGCACGAGGTCGGCGCGCGCGCGTCCCACGGCGGCCAGGATCTCACTGCGCCGGTCCTGCAGGTCGGCCCGCATCTGCTCGACCTCCAGGGACTGCGCGGGCCGCGCCGCGCCCGACGCGACCGTGGAGGGGGCGCTGTTCCACAGGGGATCGAGGCTCTTCGCCAGCTCGTCGATCGCCGACAATCGACGTTCGGCATAGTAGAGGTTAATCCAGGCGAGGGCCGTGGCGGTGCGCACATCGCGGGCTCCGACCTGTGCGGCGGCCCCGGCGGCCTGGATGTCGGTCTGGGCGCGGGTGCGTTCGGCGGCGCGTTTGGCCCCGTTCGGCATGTCCTGCATGATGCCGACCCGCGCCATGGTCATGCTTTCCTTGTTGAACCGTCCGGCCGGTGGACCGGAGACGGGGAAGTTGTCGAGTCCGAAGGCGATCTTCGGATCGGGAAGCGCGCCCGCGGCGCGCGCGGCGGTGCGCGCGCTCTCGATCTGCAAAGCGCGGGCCTGGAGGCTGGGCGAGGTCCTCTGGGCTGCGTCGAGCGCGGCGGCGTAGGTCAACGGCGCGGCCTGCGCGCCGCTGGCCACCAGCAGACTGGCGAGGGCGATGGGAAGACGCATGTTCGGGATCCGAAGGGGCATGGAGCAAAGCCGGTCGGGACACGCCGGCGGAGCGCGGGGCTCCGCCGGCGGCCCGTCAGGACCGCGCCCAAGGGGATAAGAGGACGCGGCCCCTTGGCGGTTCAGCCGTTGGGCGTCTGTGACGCCGGGCCCTGCATCATCGGGCAGGGGCAATCCTTGGCGGCGACGGCCGCGTCAGGTTTGGCGGTTCGGATCACCGGTCGGAAGACGTCGTGCGGGTTGGAGGGCGGGGGCCCCACCCGGTACTCATATTGCCCGTCTGGAGCCGAGGCCGCGAGGGCGGAAGTGCTCACGGCGGTGAGCGCGGCGACGCAGGCGGTCGCGGCAAAGAGCTTGGAAAGGTTCATCGTAATCGTCCTGAATGACTGATGAGGCCGCGGGATTGCGGTCCTCTAGCCCACATGCGTCACGGCCTCAGAAGAGTGTCGGCCACGACCTGTGAGCGGGGCCCGCGCAGGTCGCGCGGACAGTTCAGGCGATCGATCTCGGTGGTCGCTCCGTCCGGGGCGGCGGGCGAGACTTCAACGGCAAGACCCGCTCGGCGACAACCAACGCCTTCGGCCGTGGGGCGACATAGACGTTCGCGGTCGGCAGCGCTGCGGTGACGCCGCACATCGTGGCGCAGGCCTGCGCGCATGCCTTGCCGTCCATCGCCTTCTTGCCGTGGTCGCAGCATGGGTCGGGGGCGTTTGGCGCGGCGTGATCGGCCGCCGTCGCCGCCATTACCATGCCAGCCATCTCGGCGCCCGCCTCGACGCACGATCGCTGGGCGGCGGCGGCGGCGGCCGGGCTGTAGAGCAGGCCCAAGAGGGCGAAGAGGACGAGGAGACGCCGCATCGCCGCGGAACCTACGCCGGCAAAGGGTCCAAGTCGACAGCCGCCCCGTTTCGGCGCGGCTGCGCCATGGCGGGAGGAGCGGCGGGCGTTCATTGCGCGGACACCGGCGCGAGCATGCCCAACCAGGCGATCACGCCCAGCACCAGGAAGGCCAGCGCCGTCTCGACCACAAGGCTTTGACGCAGGGCGGCCAGCGCCTCCTGTCGAGTTTCGTTGTTCTCTAGAGCGGCGCCGAGAGCCGGGGTCAGGCGGAACCGATTAGCCGCAGCCAATCCCAACATCCCGGCGAACAGCACCAGCTTCAAGAGGAGGAGTTGTCCGTAAGGCGTCGTCCAAAGGCCGCTGATGCGCGCAGGGCCCACCAGGAACCAGCTGTTGACCAGGCCTGTGCCGACAAGGACCGCTACGAGCCCGGATCCAACGCCGGCGAAGCCGTGGAGGGCTCCATGCACGGCGTGATGATTTCTTGCGTCGCCCGTGGTCGGGTGAAGCAAGCCGAAGAAGACCACCAGCGCACCGATCCAGACCCCGGCCGCGAGCGCGTGAAGAATGTCGGCTGTCAAATGAACCGGGCCGCCCGCTCCTTCGCTCGCCGCGCCATGGCCCATCCAGGCGAGACTGGCGCTGACGACAGCGCCGAGGGTGGTGCAGAGCCAGAACAGGGGCCGGCCAGGGCGGAGCACGAGCACCGCGCTGAGCGCCAGCCCCGCGGCGACCGCGCGGACGATCGCCGCCTTGCCCAGCGACATGGTGGTGACGACGGCGGTCAGCGACGACAGTTTCAGGCCCTCAGAAATCGATCCTGCGAGGACTGACGTCTGCGCCGCCAGGCCGAGCAGGGTGGCGCCCAAAAGGGCGCCAGCGCTCCATCCCAGTAAGGACCGGGACCAGTTCAATTGCGCCCCGGATCCAGGACCCGCGCTGGGCAGGGCGTAGATCAGGAAGAGCGATGATCCAAAAAGGATCATCGCCCCTGCGAACTGAACCAGCCTGAGGAAGATGACCGCAGGCTCAAGCACGTTCTATTTCACCGTAAAGGCGAGGTCGCCATTCATCTTGTGGCCGTCGGAGGACGCGGCATGCCAGGTGACCTTGTAGGCGCCGGCCATCAGCGCGCCCTGGGGCGTGCCGACGATGGACAAGCCGTCCTTCGAGACCGTGGTCTTCACCGGCATCTTCATGCCGCCGCCCATCTCCAGCTCGAATCCGGAGAAAGCCGGCGTCAGCTTTTCGTTGAAGGTGAGCGTGATCGTCTTCGGCGCAGCCACCGTAACATTGGCGGCCGGGTTCGACTTGACCAGGTGGGCGTGGGCCGAGGCGGTCCCGGCGACCAGCAAGGCTGCGCCCGCGACGAGGCCGGCGATGGAAAGGCTTCTGTGATTCATTGGGTATCCCCGAGGTTTGAACGCTGTCCCTTGAGAGAATACGCAGCGCCTTGCCATTTCCCCTCATGCGACCTCTGCGACCGCAGGACGCAAGTGGGAAGCCTGGGCACATAGTCCGCATAACGGGCCCGCCGCGCCTGCTGACCAACTTCCGATCCTGCGTGCTCTTGTGCATCGCGGCTCCGGCTTTGAACCTCGGCCATGAAGCGGCGTTGTAGTCGATAGATCTGCGGCGAAGCCACAATCTAGAAAATGAGTCGGACAGGAGAGGTGACGTGGAGGCAGAGCACAAGGGTGGGGGGTCAATGGATCGCCAGATGATGCAGCATCACTACAAGATGCTGGCGCTCAATCTCGCCTTGAGCTTCGTCATCATGTATGTCGCCATGTTCGCGATGATCTCGAGTTGGGGCGAGTTCGTTCAGAACATCAACTTCTTCTATATGGCGCTGGTGATGTGGGCGCCGATGGCGGTTGTGATGCTGCTGACAATGAAGTCGATGTACAAAAACACCAAGCTCAACCTCCTGCTGTACGTCGCCTTCGCCATGGTGTTCGTCCTTTCGTTCGCAGGAATACGCGCGCAGGGGTTCGTAGGCGACCGGCAGTTCGTTCGATCAATGATACCGCACCACTCCGGTGCGATTTTGATGTGCAGCCAGGCACCCATCAAGGATGCTGAGATCCGCGAACTTTGCTTCGGCCCCAATGGGATCGTGGAATCCCAGAAGCGCGAGATCGCGCAAATGAAAGCTATTCTGAAGCGCCTTTAGCTTCACGCGCCCAAATGCTCTTGTTTAGGTCGGCCAGCCTCACGATCGATCTCCCCGCCAGCTCAGCCGTCGCCGCGCGCGGGCGACTAACGGAGCGCCGGCTGAGCGGTTGGGCTCACGCGCCAGATGGATCAGACACCTAGTGTCCTGGTTCAGAAGTTCGTTGGGTTATTGTAGACACAGAAGCGTTCGATGGAGGCGAGGATGTCATCGGCGGACATGGTCCACGTGAAGCGCTTTGGATCGGCGTTGTGGGCCTCGATGAAGAAGTCGCCGACGGCCCTATGAGGCCAACCATCAACTTTGCGTTGGCCGACAACGCTCGCGGTCTGGCGACGCTCCGCTATGCGCCACACCCCCAAAGCGGCGCAGTTTGTACCCGACCTCACTAATGCGACGCACCGGCGCGGCAAGCTGATTCCGAAACGGGCCATGTTTGGCCTATTTGGTTGACAAAATAGGTGTAAACGGCCATATACGGCCTCATGTTGAAGACCCCACAGGAGCTCCTCCATGAACTCGGCGAGGCTATCCGGGCACGTCGGATCGGGCAGGGCTGGTCACAGAATGAAGCCGCTTCGCGGGCCGGCATCGGTCTTCGCACCTGGCGGCGCCTGGAAATCGACGGGCAGGCGACGATAGACACCCTGGTCAATGCCGCCATCGCCCTGAGGTGCGAGGAGGGGCTGTCCCAGCTCTTCCCGGCGCCGGCCGCCAGCAGTCTCGACGATCTCCTCACGCGACAGGCTTCAGCGGCGAAGCCCAGGCCCCGTCAGCGCGCGCGCCGACACGGAAAGTCCCCATGAAGCTGGCGCCCGGCACGCCGCTCTCCATCTCGCTCGCCTTCGATCCGATCCGGCCGCGCCTGCCTGTCGGACGCCTCGCCATCGACGCTGGCCTGGCGCAGCTGGAGTGGTCCCGGGAGGTGATCGCGCGCAAGCTGATTGTTGCGGGGCTCTTGTACCCGCCCGAGGTCGGGCTGCAGGCGGCGCGCGGACGCGCCTTTGACGGGCTTCACGGTTTCCTTGCCGACAGCCTGCCCGAGGGGTGGGGCTACCTGTTGATGCGCAAGCGCCTCGCCAAGCTGGGCGTCGACATCGCGAGCCTGACGCCGCTGGAGCGTCTCGCCCTGATCGGCGATCACGGCCGCGGCGCCTTGGTGTTCGAGCCCTCGACCACGCCGCCCGAGGATGTGGAGACTCTGGATCTCGACGTCTTGGCCGAGCAGGCCACGGCGCTGCTGACCGGCGAGGAAGCCCGTTTGGCCGACACCCTGGCGGGCCTGGCTGGCGGCTCTGGCGGCGCGCGGCCGAAGGTGCATGTGGGTTTCGATGGCCAAGGGGGCGTCTCGGTGGGCGAGGGGGAGATCGCGGCCGGCCACGTCGCCTGGCTAGTGAAATTCCGCGCGCCCGAGGACCCGATCGACATCGGCCCCATCGAGGAAGCCTATGCCGCGATGGCCGAGGCGGCCGGCTTAAAGCTGAGCGCGCACCGTCTGATCGAGGCCCGACATGGCCCCGGCTATTTCGCGG
Organism: Phenylobacterium conjunctum; assembly: GCF_042679085.1. NCBI lineage: Bacteria > Pseudomonadati > Pseudomonadota > Alphaproteobacteria > Caulobacterales > Caulobacteraceae > Phenylobacterium > Phenylobacterium conjunctum. The sequence goes on from NZ_JBHTLQ010000020.1 coordinate 39,774, forward strand.
CGGAACGGTTTGACCGGACTGATGGCGGAGGACGACTGCACATGTTGTCGTTGGCCGGCGCCATCGAGGCGCCCGCCAGCGTGCCATCGGCCAGCTATGACATGTTCCTGCGAGCAACGAGGGCGATCACCCGCCGGGCCGACGATGTGGCGGCGGCGTTCCGGCGGATGGTGTTCAACGTCCTGACCTCCAACCGCGACGACCACACGCGCCAGCACGCCTATCTGATGGATTCTGCGGGGGACTGGCGGCTGGCGCCAGCCTACGACTTGACCTATTCGCCAGGGCCCGGCGGCGAGCACTACATGGACATCGCGGGCGAAGGGCGACGGCCGACACGCGCCCATATCACGGGCCTTGGCGAAAAGCACAGTTATACCCCCAGACAGGTCTCCGCGGTGATCGACGAGGTCCGAGCTGCGGTCGCTGATTGGCCCACGCTCGCGAAGCAATCCGGCGTCACCGTGGCCTCGGCCAGGACCATTGGCGAGGCGCACGCGAGGGTCTGGGCGGATTTCGAGCCGAGGTAGAGGACGTGGAATTATCGATAATGTCGAAAACTGGGCTGGCCCGGGCCCAAAAATTGTTGCGCCTAAGGTTCGTTATCGGAAATTGCCAAGCAATATCAGCAACATAGAGCGAGACAGAAATACCCTCTTCTTGAATGACGCGCCAGACGCTTGGCGAGAGCGGATCGATCCGGCCGCCTCGGGGCCAGGCTCCTCGCGAAGTTCGTTGGCCGCGGTCTGACGTGCGCGAATAAGCGGCTTGATCCTCTAGCGGCTTGAGGTCGTAGGCTTCCCGGCCTTCGGAGGCCGAACCTGATGGCCGAGAGCATCCTGCTCGATACGCGCAGAGCCGCCAAAGCCGATCGGGCGGGCATTGAACGCCGCCAGCGCGCCCGCCTCGCCGACATGGTCGCGTTTGCGCGCCAGCATTCGCCCTACTACCGCGAGCTCTACCGCGATCTTCCGGACCGCATCGAAGATCCGTGCGGCCTCCCGGTCACTGATAAGAAGACGCTGATGGAGCGCTTCGACGACTGGTGCACAGACCGCGCGGTAACGCTCGAAGCCGTGGAGGCCGTCGTCGACGACCCGGCTCGGATCGGTGAGCGGTTCCTGGGAAAGTACACGCTCTACACCACGTCGGGCACGACCGGTCGGCGCGGGATATTCCTGGCCGACGATCGCACGATGGCGGTCGTGACCGCGATGATGCTCCGCTGGATCGGTGGCTGGCTGAGTCCCGGCGATATCCTCAGGATCATCGCGCGGCGCGGGCGGACTGCGATGGTCATGGCGACGGGCGGCCACTTCGCCTCGGCGGTCGCCGCCGCCCGCCTCAAAAAACGGCAGGGGAAGCGCCTCGAGGTGCTTTCGGCCCACATGCCGATGACTGAACTGGTCGATCGTCTGAACCGTTTCCAGCCGGCGATGCTTGCGCCCTATGCCAGCATCGCCGCTATGCTCGCCAACGAGCAGGAGGCCGGCCGGCTCGCCATCCATCCCGTGCTCCTGGCGCTTTCGGCCGAGGGCCTGCCACAGGCCGAATACGGCCGGATCGCCCGGGCGTTCGACGCCAAGGTGGGCAACAGCTACGCCGCCTCGGAATGCGTGTTCATGAGCGCGATGTGCGGCGAAGGCTGGCTGCACGTCAATGCGGACTGGGTGGTGTTCGAGCCCGTCGATGCGAACCATCAACCCGTCGCGCCAGGCGAGCCGTCGCACACGGTCCTGATCAGCAACCTCGCCAACCGCGTGCAGCCTATCCTGCGCTACGACCTCGGCGACAGCGTGGTGCAGCGGCCCGACCCCTGCCCATGCGGGAACCCCCTGCCCGCAATCCGCGTGCAAGGGCGCTCCGCCGACGTTCTCACCTTCCGCACACCGCGCGGCGAGGTCAGAATTGCGCCGCTGGCGCTCAGTCAGCCGATCGAAGCTGTCCGCGGGATCACGCTCTTCCAGATCGCGCAAACCGCGCCGGAAACGCTCGAATTGCGCCTGCAAGTCGCGTCGACGGCGAACGAGGACGCGGTCTGGCGCGAGGCCGAGACTGGCCTGCGCAAGGTGCTTGCCGCGCACGGGCTCGAACAGGTCGCGCTCGAGCGCGGCGGCGACCCGCCGGAGCAGGGGCATGGCGGCAAGTTTCGCGAGGTTATCCCGCTCGCGGACTGATCCCTGGCGGGCTCGGACAGCTACTCACCCTGCCTGAGCCGCCGCGCTACGACGACCCGTCCATAGGCGCCGACGTTGGCCGGGCGAGGAGTTGGTGAGCTGTGGCCGAACCGGCCTTTCCCGCTCTCGCGCGCAGGCTTGATCTCGGTCAAGGCGGCCGTTGCCGCGCGGCGCAGGATTGTATGGAGCCGGCGAGGTGGGCTCCCCGGACATCCCGAGCGGAGGTGTACTCAAATGTGTCTATCGACAACCGCATACGCCTTCGCGGCGACGGTGGCGGCCTTCGGCCTGGCTGGCGGCGCCCTGGCGCAGCCCGGACCGGGCATGATGAACCACATGAGCGGCCATCCCATGATGATGCATCGCGGCATGATGATGGGGAACGGGAACTGGTGCGGCGGCTGCGGCTACATGGGTCCCGGCTGGTCCTCGCAGCGTTCGAACCTGAATCTCAGCGCCGCCGACGTCAGGGCGTACATGGAGCGCTACCTCCAGTACGAGGGCAACCCGCGGGTGAAGCTGGGTTCCGTGAAGGAGACGGACGCCAACACGATCACCGCCGACGTCGTGACCACGGAGGGCGCGGCGCTCGTCCAGCGCTACGTGTTCGACCGTCAGACCGGCGCCTTCCGGCCCGGCTAGGAGATCGAAGTGGCCTACTACTTCGCGACGACCCTGCCCGTCGCCTTTGAGGAAGCCGTGCAGCGCGCGACCGACGCCCTGAAGGCGGAGGGGTTCGGCGTGATCACGCAGATCGATGTCCGGGCGACCTTCAAGGACAAGCTGGGCGTCGATTTCCGCGACCACCGCATCCTCGGCGCGTGCAACCCAGCCATGGCGCATGAGGCCCTTCAGCTGGAAGACAAGGTCGGCGCGATGCTGCCGTGCCACGTCGTCGTGCAGGCGCTCGGTCCTCGGAGGACGGAGGTGGCGGCGATCGATCCGGTCGCGTCGATGCAGGCCATCGACAATCCGCAGCTGAAGCTGGCCGCGGCCCAGGTGCAGGCGCGGCTGAAGCGGGTCGTCGAAGGCCTCAGCGCCGCCTGTCCCCTCCTGGAGCAGGAGCTCGATCGGGAGCTTGCGGATGGCGGCCCGGCGGGCGATCCGCCCTCGCTCACCGAACCCGCCGGCGGGGCCCGCGACTGCTGCGGACCCGCCCCCTAGGCCGCCGTGATCGCCTCGAAGGAAGCGCAGGAAGTGGCTCAACGCGTGGCGAGGACGGCCATGTCCGATGCCATGTCGAGGAGAACCCATCCATAGGCGCCGACCGCCGGAAGCGCCGTCGTGGCGATGCCGAACGCGCGGCCGCCCGCACCACGCGGATAGCCGCGCAGGAAGGTCGCGCGCCCGAGGCTGAACAGGATCACGGTCGCGACAATATAGGCCAGCGCGGCCTCGCCGCCGACGGTGGCCAGCGCGAGCATGCCGACGCTCGTGATGAACGCCTGTTCGAGGGTGTTCTGCAGGAAGGCCTTCGGCACCGCCAGGCGCCGGCTCGGCGGTCCGTAGGCCGAACCGGCGTTGTCCTCGGCGGACCTGAACCGCACCTTGGCCACCATCCGCACGCCCAGCACGACCCAGAGCGCAATCACGAGGTCGGCCCTCAGCGCGAAGGCGAGACGCTCGTCGAGGGCTTCCGGAAAGGTGAAGATCCTGGGCAAGCCGAGGCTCGCGAACACGAGAGTGGGCGCGCAGACGGCGAAGGCCAGGAGAGCCTGCCGGACGACGGCCCCCTGCTCCTTCGGGAGATCAACATGCGGCGGCGCGAGCGGCTGTGTCATCTCCTTGGCCTCCTTGGACGCGCCCACAGCCGGTAGGTGTCCCCGAAGACCTCGGGATGCTGGAGCTCGTGGCGGTGCAGAGCCTCCAGGTCGCGAAGCGCCCCCCGTCGCGGGTTTTCCGTGAGGTATCGCGCCTCGTCCGCCGCATGGCCGAACCGCACGCCGAGAAACTCGAGGCCGGCGGCGCTCAGCAGCTCGCCGATCTGAGGGAGCGTGAAGCGATGCTCGTGGACGTGGAACAGCAGGTCCCGACAGTCGGAGAGCGTCCAGAAGTCGGAGGCCGGGCTCATGACCCGTTCCAGGGCCGGCGGCGCGCCGTCCAGCATGAGGTCCCGCCGCAGGGCGCGGATTCCATCCGCGTCATCACGGTAGCCGGAAGCCGCGATGTGGGCGCGCGCCGCGGTCACCGCCCGCCGGCCGATCTCGCTGTAGAGGCCGACGAAGAGGAACCCGTCGGGTCTGAGCAACGTGCCGAGGACCTGCAATCCCGTCGCCGGCTCGGCCATGTGATGCAGCACCCCGAAGCTGTCGATCAGGTCGAAGCGCTCCCCGAGCGACGGCAGGTCGAGGATGTCGGCTTGCAGGTGTTCCATTTCGGTGAGCCCGTAAGCGCGCGCCTTGCGCATGGCGTAGCCGAGACTGGCGGCGCTGAGGTCGATCGCCAGGATCGAGGCGCCGCGGTAGGTGGTCGCCACGCGCATGGTCTCGAGGCCCGTGCCGCAGCCGGCGACCAGCACGCGGGGGCGGGCGAGATCCGGGATCTCCCCGGCCGGCAGGTCTGGCAAGGCGCTCTGGATCGCCCTTCGGAAGGGCAGCGGCTCGCCGAAGCTGCAGCGGGTCCAGCGCGGGTAAGGGTTCTGCTCGTACTGTTGCTGGACGGTGCGCGAGATGGCGTCGGTCGGGGGTTTGAGAATCTGCAGCTTCGCGCGCAGTGCGGCTTCCTCCGCCGGCTCGCTGAGCTGCTCGCGAAGGAGGTCTGCGAGCGCCGGCAGGGCGGCGCTCTGGAGACGCGCAGCGAGCGGCGTTGTGGCCAGCGGGCGATAGGCCGCGACAATCGCGATTTTGGTGAGATCGCCGCCCTGCTCTCCGATATCGTCACGATCGAGGGCCGTGATCAGATTGGCCACACGGGCCTGCTCGTCCGACGCGGCGAACAGGACATATTCATTGAGGAACGCCTGCCGGGCCAGCGCGGCGGCGAGGCCCAGCTCCTCCTCCAGGACTCCGGGGTCCGCCTCGGCAAGATCGAGAAGATCGCTTCGTAGCTGCACGAGCGGCAGCTCGATCGCGACATCCGGGATCGGCGCGCCCGTCAGGAGGGTTCGGAAGAGCGGATCTTGCACGAGCCGCGTGGCGGTCGCGGCCTCGCGCTCCAGCGTCTGCGCAGTCTCACGCGGAGCCCCCACGATCGACTCCAGCAGCCGATCGATCTGCGGCTCCTGCCGCAACACCGCAATGGCCGCCGTCGCCAGGTTACGGGGATTGACGTCCGGCCGGTCGAACAGCTGCAGCAGGATGTTTCGGAAGCGGGCCGTCGCGGGCGCCACCCGCGTGTGTCGAAGCGCGCCGGCCAGTCGCCGCCAGGCCTCGGCGTCCCCCGGCGCTGCTTCGACGGCTTGGGCAAGCAGGGCCAGCCCATCCGGGCCTTGACCGAGCTGCAGGCGCGCCAGCCCGAGGTTCGCCAGCAGGATCGCCCGCAGGGGATGGCCCGCCGGCGCGGCCTTGCAGCCGGCTTCGAAGCGCTCCGCAGCCGCGGCGGCGTCGCCCTTCTGGAGGCGCAACAGGCCCAGACCGTTGAGCGCGGCCAACATTGCGGGCGCTCGTTCCAGAGCGGCGCGGTAGCAGCGCTCCGCCTGCGTCCCCTGCCCCATCAGACGGTAAGCGTCGCCGCCAGAGGCATGGGCCTCGGCGAAGTCGGGTTTCAGAGCCGCGGCCTGTAGGAAGAACTTCGCCGCCGCCTCGTAGGCCTGCAGCCGGCGATGAGCTTCGCCCAGATTGAATTGGATGAACGGGTTCTTCGGCTGGCCGCCTGCCGCCTGTTGAAACCATGCGATCGCCTCGGCCGAGCGCCCGGTGTTCATGGCGACGGTGCCGAGGACGTTCAGCGCCGAGGGGTCCAGCGGCTGGGCCGCAAGAACCTTTCGGGCATAGAGCTCGGCCTCGGTCCATCGACCGGCGTTCGCGTGCGCGACCGCCTGCTGCAAGTCGGCCAGGACCTGTGGTGGCGGACCGTCTGGCGCCCGGGCCCGCACTGGAGGCGAAAGCCGTCTCATCCGACGTTCACGCGGCGCTCAGCGACCGCGCTTCCCGCAGGTCCGTGCGGGCGTCGCGAATGATCGACCAGGCGGACTGGAGGAAGAGCCCCGAAATGATCACCGCCACCACGAGATCGGGCCAAGCGGTCCTGGTCCAGAACACGAGGCCAGCGGCGATCACGACGGCGAGGTTGCCCAGGGCGTCGTTGCGCGAGAAGAGCCAGACGGCGCGAACATTGGCGTCGCCGGCGCGGTGTGGGATCAAGATGAGCGCCGCTGCGACATTGGCCACGAGCGCGATGACCCCAAACACGCCCATGAGCTCGGCTTCCGGCTGGTTCAGGACGAGGACGCGGTAGGCCGTGTTCAGGAGCACGCCCACGCCCAGCGCCGCCAGGAAGAGACCTTGGATCAACGCCGAGCGGGCCCGCCAGACGAGCGACCAGCCGATCGCCAGCAGACCTAAGAACGTGATCAGTCCGTCACCCATGAAATCGAGGGCGTCGGCCTTCAGCGCCTGGGAACGGGCGACAAACCCCGCGACGATCTCCACCAAGCCGTAGCCGACGTTGATCAGCACCACGATCCAGAGGGCCCGCCGGTAGGCCGGCGTGATGTGGCTGAGGTCCTTTGGAAGCTCATCCGGGTCGGCCGTCGCCGGACTTCCTTCGCGATCAAGATGGTAGCCGAGCTCCGTCACCGTCGCCTCCACCGCCGGCGAGCGCCTGGCCGCGTCATCGACCTTCACGGTCATCATCGAAGAGGCGATGGAGACACGCGCCTCTTCCACACCCGGCAACTTGGTAACGGCGGCCTGGATCTTTTCGGCGCAGCTCGAACAGTCCATGCCGGTGACCCGGTAACGGAGCGTCCCTGCGGCCGCCGTCGTACTCGACATGCGAATTCTCCTGACCGGGGCACCCTACTTGATCTAGCGGCTAGAGGATCAAGCCGTTGCGGCGCGTTTTTTCGCAGGCTCGCGGAGGCGCCTCTTGATCCTCTAGCGGCTTGAGCATGCATCCTGTTGTTGAGACCTATTCGCAGTCGCACTCAGGACGCTTCGATGCTGGCGCTCGCTCGCCTCTTCCTTGCGGTCGCCCTGCTGGCGGTCGCGAATCTTCCCCAGGCCGCCCGGGCCCGAGACGCCACCCCCTCGCCGGAGGTGGCTTGGCGCCTGCTGGACTATATCGCCGTGGATTACCCCGGCGCCGTCTCCAAAGGCCGGATCATCAGCGAGGCCGAGTATGCGGAGATGCGGGAATTCTCCGCCTCCGTGCGCAGCCGCATCGGCGGCCTGCCGGCAAGTTCGGCGAAACCGCAGCTCCTTACGGAGGCCAACGCGCTCATCGCATCGGTGGATCAGCGCGCGGAGCCTGCGGACGTGGCGCGACAGGCCCGGACCCTCGCAACCGATCTACTCAAGGCCTACCCCGTGCCGCTGGCGCCGCAGCAGGCGCCGGACCTCGCCCGGGGGGCGGCCCTCTATGCCGAGCAGTGCGCGTCTTGTCACGGCGCCGGCGGTAAGTGTGACGGTCCGAACGCCAAAGGGCTGGAGCCGCCGCCGATCGCCTTCACCGACCTGGCGCGCGCCAGGGAACGCAGCCTCTTTGGTCTCTACCAGGTGATCGGTCAGGGGCTCGACGGCACGGCGATGGCGAGCTTCGCCCATCTGTCGTCCGAAGACCGCTGGGCCCTCGCCTACTATGTGGGGAGCCTCGCCTATTCGCGAGAGGCCGAGCGGGCCGGCGAGCAGGCTTGGCGCGCCGGGCCACAGATGCGAGGCGTCGTGCCCGATCTGCAGGCGCTCACCCAGACCACCCCCGCGGCGCTCGCCGCTCGCGTGGGCGAGCCGCAAGCGAACCAGCTCATGGCCTATCTGCGCCGTCATCCGGAGGCTGTGGCGACCCAGTCAGCCGGCGGTCTGGATGTCGCGCGCCAAAAGCTCGCCCAGAGCCTTGCGGCCTACCGGGCTGGCGATCGCAAGCGGGCGGAGGAGCTGGCGCTGTCGGCCTATCTCGACGGCTTTGAGCCTGTCGAACCTCTGCTGCGCGCGCGCGACGGCGCGCTGATGGCCAAGGTCGAGGGCGCCATGGGCGAGCTGCGGGCGAGCCTTAACCGCGGGGCGCCGCCGGCCGAGGTGGCCGCGTAGGTCCGCGGGCTCGAGGCCTTGTTCGATGAGGCCGCTCGCGCGCTCGCGCCGGAGCAGGCCAGCGCCGCCTCGAGCTTCCTGGGCGCCTTCACCATTCTGCTGCGCGAAGGCGTCGAGGCGCTGCTGATCGTGATCGCCATGATCGCCTTCCTGCGGAAGGCCGAGCGCCAGGACGTGCTTGCCTATGTGCATGGTGGCTGGATCACGGCGCTCGTGGCGGGCGGGCTCACCTGGGCGGCCGCGACCTACCTGATCTCGATCAGCGGGGCGAGCCGTGAGCTCACCGAGGGGTTCGGCTCGCTGGTCTCGGCAGTCGTGCTGATCTCGGTGGGCGTCTGGATGCACGGGAAGGCGCAAGCCGGCGCCTGGCAGGCCTACATTCGCGACAAGCTGTCGGCGGCGCTCTCGAAGCGGTCGGCCTGGTTCCTGTTCCTGCTGGCCTTCATCGTTGTCTACCGGGAGGTCTTCGAGACCATCCTCTTCTACGCCGCCCTCTGGAGCCAAGGTGGTCAGCTCGCCATGCTGTCGGGCGCCGCTCTGGCCGTGGCCAGCCTGGCGGTGATCGCCTGGGCGCTCCTAACCTACAGCAAACGCCTGCCCGTCGCGCAGTTCTTCTCCTACAGCTCGATCCTGATCGCGGTGCTGGCTGTCGTGCTCACCGGCAAGGGCGTCGCGGGGCTGCAGGAGGCGGGGATGCTGGACGTGCGGCCCCTGGCCGCCCTGCCCCGCATCGAGGTGCTCGGTGTCTTCCCGACCTGGGAAGGGCTCATGGCCCAGCTCCTGACGCTGACGGCGGTAGTGGTTGGGTTCTGGGCGGCGGGCCGGCGCGCCCAGGCTGCGGCCCGCCTGCGGGTCGATCCTTGATGATCGAGCGCAAGGAGCAGGGCTGGCGGCCGAGTCCTCAGACCCGCGACTTGAATGGGGCGGCTGATCGGAGCCCGCCTTAGCCAACCGCCACGTTCAAGTCGGGCCTCGGGTGATCGCGTAGCTTCCTCCCTGCTACAGGTCGAGGGAGCTTTCATGCTTAGGGTTTTGCGGGCGGCGTACGCCCCGCGTTCATGTTCGGGTTCATCGGCGCCGCGCTGGCGCTCGTTGCGAGCGGCCTGCCCTTGGCTTGGCTCGCCGCACTTCTGGGCGCCGCCAGCGACAGCCGCGCCCGGGTGGACGACATCTGGCGGCCTATGACGCTGAGCCGAACAACTTGAGCAGGAGCACAAAGACAAGCGCGGCGGCCGGTAGGATCGCGAGCCGGATCCAGGGGTTCAGGTGCCTGAGGTGTTTCATTTGTCGCCCTGTTGACCGCGAGCGGGCACCACCTGCGGCCTCCGCCATCCGAACGTCACGATCGCGGTTCCGTCGGCGTCGCCTGGCGTTGGTCGCGATCGCGGGCGTCAATCGTCTCCATACCCGGCGACGGCTTCGGCGTCGGGCTTGGACTTTCGCCGGGAGCGCCCCACATCGGGCCGGGTCGACTTGCGGGGCCCATCTTTCCGCAGGCGCTGAGCGCCAGGGCGACGGCCAGAAGGCAGGCGGCCTGGAGCGGCTTGCGTCGTAGGTGGTTCATTCGCATCTCCGTTGCCGAACGATTGGGGGCGGTCGGGCCGCGCGGCCCGCTGTCGTGAACGGTCATGGCCGAGGCCGCGGGACGACGTTGGCCGATGGGCTTGGATCGGCGACGTCAGGGGCGCGGACCTCAGGTCCCGCGACCATCCGCGGCGAGAACGGCCTGAGGTCGGCGATCTGCTGGCTCTCGAGACGGAAGCGGACCTTGTCGCCGGGCGCCACGCCGGCGAGGAGCGACGACTTGGCGACGCCGAACGGCTTCGTCCCACCCGGCCAATTCAGGCTCTCGATCGGCTCATAGGCGATGGTGACCCGCCCCGCCTCTACATCAAGGGTCTGTACGACCCCGACCGCCACTACATCGCTCATCTTGAAGGGGGCCTGTGGCGGGGGCGGCGGACTGCGCACGTGCGTCGACGGACGACTCGGCGCCCGGGAGACCGGCGGTGGGCGCCCCTGGCCGGGGCGACCATTTGTACCGCGGCCGTATTGGGCGAGGGCCGGCGTCGCCGCCATGAGCGCCACCAGCAGGAGGGGGGCGACCGAGTGCCGAGTGGGCGCCGCGATCGACGGCATCGGGAGGCGGATCATGACGTCGCCGCGGGCCGCCGGATGAGCGGCTCTAGGTTCTGCTGGACCGCGCGGGCGTCGAAGGCGCGCGGATCGCCGGCTGGCTTCAAGCCCCGCCGCAGCAGGATTTCCGCCGTGGCGGTGAACCGCTCGACGGTGCGGACATCGAGCCCACTGGCCCACCCCGGATAGAGGCCCCCGCCGGGACCGAAGCCGTGCAACCCCGCATGTCCGAACCCGTGGCGTCCGCCGTGCCCCAGTCCGTGGCCGAACCCATGGCCCCAGCCTCCGAAGGCCGAAACGCCCCCGTAGCCGCTGACGGCGGAGGCGTAGGCCTTGCGGTCTGTGGCCCGGTCGGCGAGCTCGAACCAGTCATACCCGCGCGCGAGGGTGAGCTCTGCGGCTCGATAGAGCAGTCCCACCTCCACGGTCTCGCGGGAGGTAAGGGTGTTGCCGGCAAAGGAGACGCGGAGACGGTCGGGCTCCACCTGGGTGTCCGTGTAGCCGCCGCTCACTGGCCCACGGCTGACCTGCGGCTGATAGGGGGTGACCGTGGCGCAGCTCGCGAGCAGCGCGGCGCCGGCCACAAGCGACAGAAGTCGAAGAGGGTGTGTCATGTTGCATCTCCGCGCTGGCGCGGAGCTCCTGTGGAGGGGGACTGAGGACGGGCGAGTGTCAGTCGAAGACATCGAAGATGCTCCGACGGCGGCCATGCTTGCCGTAGCCGCCGCCATGACCGCCGCCGTGGCTGTCGCGGCCCCGGTCGTGATCGCCATGGCCGCCACGACGCGAGTCATACCGCTCCGGCGGGGGCTGTCGCGCCACCGGCGCCACGTCGGCCTCGGCGCGGGCGTCGGCTAGGAGCTTCTCAAGCTCGCCGCGATCCAGCCAGACGCCCCGGCAGGTGGGGCACATGTCGAACTGAACGCCATCGCGGGCGATGACCTCCATCGCGGCGTTGTCGTTGGGACACATCATCAAGGGCATGGAGCCTCCAGGCGCCGAGGCGCGTTGCACGGGTTGGGGGATGTCACCGCCGGGTCTCCGCAGCGTCGGCGGGGTCGCGCTGGGCGAACTTTTTGATGGGCTTGAGGCCGCGCATGGTGAGGAAGGCGGCGAGGGCCAGGATGGCGGCGATGTCGAACAGGCCATAGCCCACCGCCGCGCCGATCGCGCCCGTCACCCATAGGCCCGCCGCCGTGGCGGTGCCGTCCGCATGGCCGCGGTACTTCAGGATCGCTCCGCCACCGATGAAACCGACGCCGGTGATCAGGCCCTCCATGACCCGGCCTTGGGCCTCGCTCTCGCGCCCCAGCACGCTGACCGCCACGATCACGAAGCCGCAGGCCGCCATGGCCACCAGCGGAAAAGTCCGCAGCCCGGCACTGCGTTCGTGACGTTCGTTGTAGAGGCCGATCGGCAGGGCCAGGAGGAAAGCCAGGCCCAGATCGGCCAAGTGGCGCACGACCGCGCCCGGATCGGCGAGGCCCCAGGCGGAGAGCCAATCAACCATGGGCGGACCGCCGGTCAGACCTTTGCGGGGGCGGTTTCACTTGGACTGCAGCAGGCGCATGGTGCTCTGCTCCATCGCGTGGGAGGTGTCGATGACGTTGAGGTTGGCCTCGTAGGCGCGCTGCGCCGCCTTGAAGTCGAGGGACTCGACTAGGGTCTCGACATTCGAGAGCGTCACGTAGCCGCTCGGATCTGCGGCCGGATGGCCCGGGCTATACTCCTTCTTGAACGCCGTCGGATCGGGTTCGGTCCGGACCAGCTGGACGCTCACGGACCCATCCTCCAGCTTGAGCGGCGCGAAGATCGGCATCTGGCGTCGGTAGGGGTCGCCGCCCGGGGTGGCAGCGGTGGTCTGAGAGTTCGCGATATTCTCCGCGATAATCCGCATCCGCGCCTGCTGGGCGCGGAGCGCCATCGCCGCGATCGCCATCGGACCGCCTTCACCAAGCTTGGTCATGAGCAACTCCTGGGGTGTCGTCCTCTCGGACTCGGCTGAAATGGGAGGTTGGGGGCGCCGCCGGTAATGACGCGCCACCGTCGGGTGATCGGCGGGGCGCATTCGGGACGGGGACCGGCCCGCCCGCCGCCGGCAAAGCCCTCTCGAGGCGGGCTGCTTGCAGTTGACTCCTCCTCCGCGGGCCAGGGTCACCCGTTGCGAAAGGAGGCCTAATGGTGTGCGCCGGCTTGGGCGGCTTTCGCCGTCATGCCGGCGCGTCCGGTCGCCTCCGTGATGGGTGGGGGGCGACGACCGGAACCGACATTCGAGCTGGGCCCCTCGAACGGAAGGAGGACGGGGAAAAGGGTAACGCCGGCGTGGCGTCGGGAGTGACACGCCGGCGCACCCAGCCAGGCCTGGCGAATAGGCAACGACCTGGTTGGACTGCGCTGCGCCGCCCGGTGGAGTTCGGGAGCGGAGAATGGTTCGATGCACGACGCAGCGCCGCACACCCAAGGGTGGGCGGCACGAGAAGCGACCGCGCGACACGGCCTGCGGCGACTGTCGGGGCACAGCTTTGACATCCCTCTGCGAACAAGACCAAGGCGACGCCCGAAGGGGCGCTCAGGCTTGGCTCAGGCGCGAGGGGGACGCTCCAGGCGGTCAGGCTCGACCGGCGGCGGCGGCAGGGCGAATTCTGAGCGCCAGCGCAAGGGCTGACGCGCCACCGTCTCGGCGACCTGCATGTCGGCCGGCATCGGGGCCATGTGGCCCGCGCAGCCGCCGCAGGTCCGGGCGGGCGCCGTGATCGGGGCCCCGACATCGTCCGGTCCGCCGACGGGCGGAGCTTGGACCGAGGTTTGCAGCCCCGCCCCCTGCGTCTGTTCGACACCGACGTCAGCCGCCGGCGGGCCGGCATGCGCCAGCGGGCCACAGGAGAGGCAGGTGCCCAGCAGGCAGAGCGCGAAGACCGGTGTGAGCAGAAGCCGCAGCCACCCGTTCGCCGTCGGGCGCGACGACCGGTGCGTCCGCCAATGCGGAGCTCCTCGCGTCGTGACCGAAGCTTCGAACATGGTGGGATAGTGCCTGCATTCTCGCGCTTCGGGAAGCACGATCGAGTCGCCAACCCGCGCAGCGGGGCGGACCGAAGCGCCCCGATCACTACGTTGGCGAGCGGCCGTTGAATCTCCGGTCCGAAGTAGCCTTGCGATCAGGACCCCGGCCGCGCCTGAGCCGCCGGCACATTGGCTACGATACCGGCCTCGTTGCCCGAACTGGCCGGCGACCGCGACGAGGGGGAAGTCCGACGACGCGATGCTCCGCGCAGCCAAAGGCCAGGACGGCCACCCGCGACGTTACGCCAGCAGAAGGAGAGTTGGTCGTGCTGAAATCTAGACGCGCGGATCGTCCTGATGCTCGCCGGACTGGCAAGCGTCGTCCTGGCGGGCTGCTCGACGTGCGGCGCCGGCAGCTACGGTTCGCATGGCCGTTCCTATCCCAGCTACGGGTACAGCACGCCTTACAGCTATGTCGAGGGTCGCTACGCGACGCCTCGCGCCTACGATCGCGCCTACGATCGCGGCTACGGGTTCCGCGGCTATTCCAGGAGCCCAACGGCTTTGGCCACCTGGGCGGGCGGTGGCACTAGGCTGACCAAGCCGGCGGCGCGGGCTTCAAGGCATAGAAGGCCCCGCGAACCCGCGTGACCCGCTCAGACCGCGTGAGCGTAAACCGCTCCCCGTCCAAAATCGCGGGGATCGGCCGGCTGGAGGCGATCTCCAGGCTCTCCAAGTGCGCGAGCGTGACGGTCTCATCGGCTCGCCAGCCGCGAAACGCGGACATCACCGCCAGACGGATCGCGTCCCCCGCGCCATCGACATCGATGGCTGCGGCTTCAAGCAGCACCTCCCCGTCAGTCTCCGGCGGCGGCAACGGACAGAGCACCACAACCGCTTCGGCCTTCGAGGCGGACTTTCCCTCGAATCGGTATCTGAGTTCGGCTCCCAGCGCCTGCTTGAGGGCCGCGACCCCCTGTTCCCACGCGGCGGGCAGATCGCCATCCCGGATAGCCTCGCGGGCTTCGGCGAAGAGGGATGCGCCGCCGAACACGCCTGCGACGTAAAAGCGGTGGCCCCCCACCTGCCCGCCATGCACGGCTTGCACGATCGGCGCGGCGAGGGTGTCGGTCAGCGCTTCTCGCCAGGTACGGGCGCCGTAGAGCGCCTTGGGGAGCATGTTCATGGTCCCGCCCGGCAGTGGCATGAGCAGAGGGCCTTCGGCCTCGCACCGCTGGGCGGCCGCCCGTATGGTGCCGTCGCCGCCCAGAACGACCATTACGTCCAACCCACTTTCCGTCGCCTGGTCCAAAGCTCGATCCACCCCCTTGCCGACGACATCCCAGACTTGCACCGGCTCGACCTCGGCCGTCTCCAGGACGCTGAGGACGGCGCCGCGGGTGGAGCTGTCGCAGCTGCCACTCGAGGTGTTCAGAAGGACGCCGATCCGGAGCGAACGCAGGTCGAGGTCTGACGGCACTATGGGTCGCGATGAGACGGCGCCAGGCGGTATTTGACCTGTCAGCGCCTAGGACGGAGAGGACCTCGGTCGCAACGGCCACGGCCGAAGCGGGTTGCCGATTTTGTGCTCCGCCAGTCGTCAAAAACGCGGCGGGGGAAGCCTCGGCGTCGGCGGTGACCGCCGCCATGCCCCCTCCCCGCCGTGACGATGGTCCGATGACCTCCGCCGGGTCCGGGCGATAGGCGCCGTCCGACAGCTCCCCGTCACCAGCAGACGCCTGGCGGTCCCGTTGGGGGTCGTATGGGGGTCCATAGGCGGCGGCGCGCTCGTACTCCTTGGAGACGCTCCGCCCGCGCGGGCGGAGCGTCCCGGATCAAGCCAAACGACTTAGTGGTGGCGATCGTAACGGCCCCGGGGGGCGACATGATGGCGGTCCCGGCGAACGTGCCGGTCGTTGCGGTAGCTATAGTTGTGGGCGCGCGCGCCGTAGTGCCCGCCGTTGTAGGCTGGACCCCCATAGGCATAGCCACGACTCGTATAGGGCTGAGCGTAGCCGTATGGCGCGCCGTAGCCGCGATCGTCATAGGCTTGGCCGCGGTAGGGCTGCTGCGGGCCGTAATAGGGCTGCTGATCGTAGTAGCCTTGCTGACCGCCGTAGCCGTAGGGCTGCGCCATGGCGGCCGAGGCTCCGAGGACCGAAAGCGCCGCCGCGGCGGCAATGAGGTACTTCATGGGAACCACTCCTCTGCCGCGGGGCGAAGGCCCGCGGCGATCAGGCATCATGGACTTTGGGCCTGAACCTCTGGAGAACGCTGTGCGTCACCTCCCGTTCATCTAGCCGGATCTGAGGACTGCAGGAGGTACGACACTCAAGCATTTGGGAGATCGCCGCCAACATCTTCAACTTGAGCCTCGCCGACCTCCTCGCATACCTCGTGCGGTGAGAGATTCTGCCCGAGATAGCCTGAGGTCAGTGGCGCATTGGGGCTGCCCCGGGCAGGCCTACCGTCGCCGACCCCTCTTCGGCGGCGGGAGGTTTCGGGGCGCTCTGGATTTCCCGGCCCTCGGGGGCTTCGGCTTCGGCGCGGCCGGGGCTGCCAAGCGGTGGCGCACATCGTTGACGAAGGTTTCGAAGGGACGCTTCAACAGCCGCTGCAGCCGCCCCTCGATCACGCGACTCAAGAAGCTCTGAGCCTCAATTCCGTGGCGCAGCCGGCTGCCGTCCCCGTCGCGCTCCAGCTCGAAGCTGAGTTCGTAGCGTATAAGGCCGGGCCCCACCCGAAAGACAGCGCCAGGCTACGCCCCGGCGTCAGGCGCGTAACCTCGCACGGGAGCGCAAGCCGGCGGATCGGTCCGGCCGGGCGAGCGAGCGGAACGACATAGTCGACGGGCGCGTGGGGCTTCAGCTTGCCGGACAGCGCCAGGGCGCGTGTCCACAAGGGGTAGTTCTCGAAGCAGATGAGCAGCGCCCAAACCCGCTCCGGCGGCACGGCGACATGCGCCTCGGCGTGCATTCCCGGCATCGCTTAGCGCATCCCCGATGAGCATAGCCGTCCGGCGCCGACCACGCGGCGACGGGTCGTCTCGCGAGCGGCGCGCCCCGTCGTGAGGAAGAACATGCCCATCAAAGAGCAGACGCGCCGCCTGCGGGCAAGGCTCGGCGCCGCCTCCGGGTTTCCGATGTCGGCCGGAGTCTTCGCTCGTGGTTCGGACCGATGGAGGCGCCGACGTCGGCGCGTGTAGCAGGGACGTTTGGATCACATCACCGCCACTATTGAGGCCCAGTGGTTTTAGGCGCACACGTCGTCAACGAACCGCTCTCCATGCTCGCAGGCCGCGCCCTGTTCCCTGGCTGCGCGGTCGCGATGCACGCCATTGCCAAGTCGGATCCCCTCCTGCTCTGAACCGGAGGCAGAGTATGGCTACACAACAGATGCCCATTTCCATCGCCATCGTGCGGCACCAAGCCGGCTGGCGCGTCATCTCCGACGCCGGCTCGATGGGTAGCTACGCCTACCAGGTGGACGCCGAGGAAGCGGCTCTTAGGTTCGCCAGGGCTGCCAAAGGCGCCGGGCGGCCAGTCGAAGTGCTGCTGCAGCAAGCGGATGGAGAGCTGCGTCCATTCCCCGGATGAGCAGGTCCGAGGCTGAGGTTGCAACGGGATCCACCCGCGCCATCGACGCTCTGAGACCATCGCCAAGCTTCGGTTTTTGGAGGACAGGCAGCTGCCGACGGTACGGCGCCGAACCCGGATGCGCGCCCGGTGAGCCCTTAGGGCCATGGCCGCGATGCCGACGACACCAGCTTGACGACTTTGACCGTGACTGGACCCTCCATGGGCGTCAACCTCTCTGACAATGGCTCACGGCCTGTATCGAAAAGAACCCCATA
The DNA here is from genome assembly GCF_042679085.1 of Phenylobacterium conjunctum. NCBI lineage: Bacteria > Pseudomonadati > Pseudomonadota > Alphaproteobacteria > Caulobacterales > Caulobacteraceae > Phenylobacterium > Phenylobacterium conjunctum. The sequence goes on from NZ_JBHTLQ010000020.1 coordinate 57,125, forward strand.
CGTGTGTACTGTCAGGCATTAGGATCGGCTGAAGGGGGCGCCTGAGTTCATGACAACGCCTAAGCCACATGCGCTCGGTGCGAAGACGCTCGTCATCCTGCTGAGCGTCGCGACCCTCAGCGCCTGTGCGACGGCGACGCCCTACCAGCCGAACCTCCCGCGCCAGAAGGCCAGCGGCGGATACTCCGAGCAGCGCCTGGAACCGAACCGTTGGCGAGTGACGTTTGCCGGCAACAGCCTGACGTCCCGGGAGACGGTGGAGAGCTACCTCCTGTTCCGGGCGGCTGAACTCACTCAGGCGCAAGGCTACGACTGGTTCGCCATCGCCGATCGCAGAACGGACAGGCAGACCCGCAGCTATTTGCAGACCGACCCATTCTATGGGTCGTGGTACGGGTCTCACTTTGGACACTTCGCGCCGACGTGGCGCTATCATGGAGGCCACGGCTGGAGCACCTGGCATCCTCACATGGGCAGCCCATTCTTCGCCAGCCGCATCGACGTGCAGACCATCCAGAAGTTCGAGGCCACTGCTGAGATCGTCATGGGTCGCGGCGCGAAGCCCGTGGACGATCCGACGGCCTTCGATGCGCGCGCGGTCCAGGAGAACCTCCGCCCCAGAATCCTGAGCCCGGCGCCCGAGTAGGTTCGCGGTGGAACACCGGGGTCTGCTCTAGCCGCTCTATCTCGCACGGCACATGTGGCATCCCCGTTGACGGCTCCCAAAGGATTCGCCCCGGCTGGCCTACAGGTGCGCGATAGCTGCATCCTCACAGGGGATGCGCTCTGTCTGCAGCGTGATGTGTTCGAGTTGGTAATCGTCGCGCAGACGCGACGAGACAGCCAGGCGGACGTCTTCAGCCTCCGCACCATCCACCAGCACCACGTGGGCCGAAGCGCTCGTCTGGTCCGCACCAGTGACCCAGACGTGCAGGTCATGAACGCCTGCGACGCCCGGCGTTCCAGCGATCGCCTTGCGGATTTCGGCAAGCACCACACCGCGGGGCGCACTCTCAAGCAGGATGTTCGTGCTGTCGCGCAGCAGAATCCAGGTGCGCGGCAGCACCCAAAGTCCGATCGCGATGGCGACGATCGGATCGACCCACGGCCAACCGGTCACGCGGATCACAACGGCCCCGACAATGACGCCGAGCGAGCCGAGCATGTCGGCCCAGACCTCCAGATAGGCGCCCTTCACGTTTAGACTCTTGTCCTTGCCGCCCGATAGTAGGCGCATCGACACCAAGTTGATCACGAGGCCCAGAATGGCGACGATCAGCATGCCGGTCGATTGCACCGCCTCGGGTTCCAGGATCCGCCGGATCCCCTCGACCAGCACATAGATCGCTACGCCGAACAGCAGGATCGCGTTGAATGCGGCGGCCAGGATCTCGAATCGCCGGTAGCCGAAGGTGCGGCGATCATCGGGCTTGCGCGAGCCGATCCGAATGGCGGCCAAGGCGATCGCGAGCGCTGCGGCATCGGTGAACATGTGCGCCGCGTCCGAGAGCAGCGCCAGGCTGTTGAAGACGAAGCCCGCCACCACTTCGGCGATCAGGAAGGTGCTGGTCAGCGCCAAAGCGATCGCCAGCCTACGGCTGTTGGTGTTCGCGCCCGCGTGGTCGTGTCCGGCACCCATGGATCTTGCTCTCGGTTGATCGCAGCTGCAGCGCAGCTGATGAACGCGCGAATCGCGCTGGTGGGGTCAACCTAACTCTGCCCGCCATCGCGGTTGGAAGATGACCCGAGCGGCGGACATCTGAACGAGTCGTTTCCTGCTACGTTACGCCGCGAGGAAGGAGAACGCGTCATGCTAAGGAGAAGACGCTTCACAATCGGACCCGTGTTCGTTGCCGGACTGGCAGGTCTCGCCTTGGCCGGGTGCTCGACCTACGGCGCGGGCGACTACGGCTACCACGGTTCCTCGCACCCCAACTACGGCTACGTTGCGCCCTACAGCTATGGCCGAGGCGCGATCTACGTGACGCCGCGGGCCTACGACCGTGGCCATTACGCCGGCTATAATCGGTACGGCTCGCGCGGATATCCCAGCGGCCACAACGGCTTCGGACATCTCGGGGGGCGCCGACACTAGAGGCGTCGAGAAGCGTGCTGGCATCAGAGCCAAGAAGGCCTCGCGACCCCGAGCCACCTTCTCTGACCGGGAGAGGGTGAACCGCTCTTCATCCAGGATCGCCGGAGTGGGCTGGTTCGAGGCGATCTCGAAGCCTAGGTGACTGCTTGATCTGCGCTCGGGCAAGCGTGTCAGCCAAAGCTTCGCGCCACGCCCTAGTCGTCGAAGAGGCCGCCGAGAAAGCCGCGCCGCCGGCCGTGGCCGCCTCCGTGGCGACCCCCGCCATGGTGGCCTCCGCGATATTCGTCGGAATGCCCGCCATCCCACGGCTGCCCATATCCAGGCCGCGCCGCCGGCGGTTCCGGCGCCGCCTGCGAGCCGGCTTCGTAAGCGGCGCTGCGTTCGATGATCTTGTCCAGTTCGCCGCGGTCCAGCCAGACGCCACGGCACCGCGGGCAATAGTCGATCTCGACGCCCTGTCGGTCGGACATCACCAGGTCCACGCGACACGCGGGGCAAAGCAGGCCCCCTTCATGAGGGGTTATCGAAGCAGGGGTGGGATCGCTCACGGATACTCTCCTTGCAAGAGCCCCGCCCGAAGGCGGGGGTTCGGTCTCGAAGCGTCAAGGCCTAGTGATGCCGATCATGTCGTGCGCGCGGGGCGACATAGTGGCGATCTCGCCGGCCCTCCCGGCGCGAATGACGATCGTAGTGATCAGCGTACCCGTACGCTCGGGCCCCGTGGGTATCGCCATAGTAGGCGGAACGCCCATAGGCATGGGCGTTGCCTGTGTAAGTCTGGCCATAGCCGTACGGCGCCGGGGCGACGTAACCCCCGTAGTTTTGGCCATGCCCGCGATACGCCTGCTGCCCATGGTGGGCTTGTTGATCGTAGTAGTCTTGCTGACCCCGGTAGTCGTAAGGCTGGGCCACGGCGGCTGTGCCGCCAATGACCGAGAGAGCCGCGGCGGCGGCGATGAGCACCTTCATAGACCTACTCCTTTTGCCGGTGGCGAGCCCACGCGGCGATCAGGCATCGTTAGGGCACCGGCCTGAACCCACAAGGAACGCTCCTCGTCACCCCCTGTTCATCCAAGATGCAGGCCAGCGAGCTCAGCGCCTTGATCCGGCTTACCTGTGGGAGATCGCCATGCACGTCTTCAAGTTGGCGCCAGCTTATGCGCTCGCGCTTCCGCTGGGCTGGATCGGGTGCGCGCCGACCGCAGCGCCGGCGTGCGGACCTTTCTGCTGGTCGCCAGGCTCGATGGAAGGAGCCGTGTAAGACAACAACAAGCAACAGGGTCGCGCGCTCTGTCGTGTCCCTGGTCTTGGTGTCGCTCACCGGCGGTGACGAGCCGTTCGCGCCGCGCCCTCCATTAACTGTCTTCTGTCGGGGGCGCGCTCGTGGTCTTCTTGGTTGGCGCTCTTTTCGGACGAGGGGCCGAAAGCGCCGTTGCAGAGGAACTGCGCCGTGCTTCGAAACATCCGGAAACGCCTGATCCTGGCCCTGCTGGCGCTTCTGCCAGGTCTCGTTCACGCCCAGGAACCGGATGCGCTGACTTCGGTGGGCGCCACCGACCAAGGGGCGCTGGCGTTGGAGATGGAGTCAAAACACAAGCACCATGGTCATGGATACCAACGCGTCCAGGGTGTCGTGGAGTTGCGGGAGCCCGAGCTGGAGGCCGGGCGCACGATTACGAAGCTTGAGGTCACCTTCGACTTCGACTGCAAGAGCCGACAGGTCCGGACTGTGCAGACGACCCGTCGCACCTGGAGTGGCGAATACGCCGGCACGACATATAGCCGAGAAGCGTGGCGGCCCCCGGTGGCGGACGCGGAGGCCCGCGCACTACGCCTCGTCTGCCTTGCTCCAGAGGCCTCGCCAAGCGACGCCCCGGCCCCCGCTCGCTCCAGCCCGCCACCGCGGCGGTCCGGACCCCAGGTGATCATGATGCCAAAGGGATCATCTCCGAAACCTTGAGGACGACCATGCTGAGACGCCCCGACGGGCGGCCGACCACTCGAAGGTGGGCCTGCAAACCGGCAGGCGAGTTGCCGAGCCGCGAGGAGGTCGGAGACCGTTTGCCGCCTGCAGCACCATTCCCTAGAGTCGAAGCGGGTCGCACGTCGTCGTGCCGTCTGGAGTCTGGCCGATGAACGAGATCGCCTATTCGACCGAGCTGATCATCCGTCAGCCGGTGCAGGTCGTCTGGCGTCGCCTGACCAGCTTCGACGACTACCCGAGTTGGAATCCGTATCAGAAGATCGAGGGCGAGGCGAAGGAAGGCGCCAAGGTTCGTTTTTCGGTGAACTGGGGCCATGTGGCCCGGAAATCAGTCCCGGCCAGGATCACGGCGTTCGACCCGCCAAGGCGGCTGGAGTTCACCCTCGGCTGGATCGGGTTCCGGGAACGACGCTGGATCGAACTCGAGCCCGTCGAACAGGGGGTCCGTATTCGCCATGGTGTCCGCTTCACCGGCTGGCTGGCGCAGATCGCGTTCAAGCACCAGCTCAAGACCGAGCGGCTCAAACCTTACTACGAAGCGTGGGGCGCCGCCTTGGCGGGACGCGGTCGGTCTGCCGCGCCGCCGCAAGCCGGGAAGCCGTTAAACCGACGTCAGCGTCGCGCGGCGCGGAAGAAGGCCGGCGATTAGCGCGGATTCGATGGCGCTTACAGCCGTGGCGGACCGGCGAAGGGCGCAGGACACCAGCGGTCGAGCCTCAGTGCGCCAAAAGCCAGGCTATTGGCAGGCCCTGCACAAGCTCCCGCGTGACGCCGCCGAAGACCCTTTCGCTGTACCGAGGGCGGCTGTAGGCGCCGCTCACCAGGAGATCACATCCCTCGGTTTCGGCGTGCTGCAGGATCTGTGCGCAAGCGCCAGCGCCGCCCTTGGAGAGGTGAAGATGAGTTGCGGCGACCTGGTGTCGCGCCAGATGGTCGGCGACCTGCGCCAAGCGCTCACTCCTGACCTCGTCGCCGACGCCGAGGACGACGACGCGCTCGGCGCGCCTCAGAAGCGGGAGCGCCTCATGGACGGACCGCCTAGCTTCCCGGCTGTCCTTCCACGCGACCAGGACCTGCCGAAACGGGACGCGCGGCCGGCGCGATCCGATCTGCAGAACCGGCGCGCCGGAGTGGGCGGCAAGCGCCGTCGCGTCGACCCTCGCGAATTGTTCGCTCGCCGATGCGCTCAGGATCGCGAGGTCCGCTGTGAGCAGATGCTCTTTGAGGATGAGATTCGGATCGGAGATGCCCGAGCACCATTCGGTGACCACCTGGCGGCCGGCGAAGACCTCGCTATGGATCGCTTGCGTGCTCTCGAGCGCCTCGCCGAACGCCAAGGCCTGAAGCGCTGACCCGCCCGCGCTGCCAAGGAGCGCTTCGTTCAGTCGCGAAGCTTGCGGCCACGCGAACGCGGCGACCGAGAGGCGACCGCCATATGCCTCGACGAACTCGGCCGCTAGCTCCAGTGTCTGACGCACCGTCGGGCTGGGGGTCGCATCCACGACGATATCGGCATAGGTCATCGCTCGCCTCCTCAGTGCTGTCAGCATCCCGCGGCTATGCTCGGGACGTCTGCGTATACGACCGCCTGCCATCGCTCGCCTTGCGACGTGTCAACATTGCGCGGACCTCCATCGGCCTCGTCCGTGGACGCTTGTGATCGAAGCCTGGGCGTCGCAGACTCAACGAAGCAGCCAGTGAAGGCGATCCCGAGGTATGCGGCAGAAGGTCAGTCGTGGAGCCGTGCTCCTCTTCGTCTTTTCGCTCTTCGTGCTGGGCGGCGCCCTCTACCTCCTGTGGGCCAGTCCTGACGAGCATGCGCACCGCGCCGCCCGCGCCGTTTTGCCCCGATAGAGTTCTCGATCGCCCCGTGTCCGGCTTCCCAGATGAAGCCGGACACGGGGCGCGCCGGGCATCAGCGCGTGGTCGGCCGCAAGATCAGGCGACAGATGGCCGGCAGGACAAACAGGGTCAGGGCCGTCGCCGTCACCAGTCCGCCGATGACCACGGTGGCGAGCGGCCGCTGGACCTCCGCGCCCGTTTCCGTCGCAAGCGCCATCGGCACAAACCCGAGCGACGCGACGAGCCCGGTCATCAGCACCGGGCGCAGCCGCTCCATCGCCCCGTCGACGATGGCGTGATCGAGAGAGACCCCCCTCTCCAGCCGCTGCCGGATGGCTGTCATCATGACCAGGCCGTTCAGCACCGCCACCCCGGACAAGGCGATGAACCCGACCGCGGCGGAAACCGAGAACGGCATGCCCCGCGCGGCCAGGGCGAACACCCCGCCCGCCAGCGCGAGCGGAATGGCCGAGAAGACGCCGAGCGCCGGCTTCACCCCGCCTAGCGCCATGTAGAGCAGCGCGAAGATCAGCAGGAAACAGAGCGGCACGACGAGGGCCAGGCGCGCTTGCGCGGCCTTAAGGTTCTCATATTGCCCGCCCCACTCGACCCAGGCGCCGGGCGGGAGCTTGACCTCGCCTTCGACCTTCCGCTGCGCCTCGGCCACGAAGGAGCCGAGGTCGTTGCCGCGGACGTTCGCCTGCACGACGACCCGCCGCTTGCCGTTCTCGCGGCTCACCTGGTTCAGCCCCTCGGAATAGGCGAACCGCGCGACGTCGCGGAGCGGCACGGAGCGCCGGACGCCGCCGCCGTCATCCGGCAGGAGCACCGGAAGGGCGGCCACGGCCTCGAGGTCATTGCGGATGGCGTTCGGCAGACGCACGACGATGTCGAAGCGGCGGTCGCCCTGGAAGACGAGGCCGGATTCCCGGCCGCCCATGGCCACCGCGATCGTGTCGGCCACCTCCTCGACGGTGAGGCCGAGGCGGCCGATCGCGTCGCGGTCGACTGTGATATCCAGGGTCGGGAAGCCCGTCGTCTGTTCCGCCTTGACGTCGGCCGCGCCAGGCACAGTCTGGAGAACACTCGCGACCTGTTCGGCCGCTTGGGCAAGCGCATCGAGGTCGTCGCCGTAGATCTTGATCGCGACATCGCCCCGCACGCCGGCGATGAGCTCGTTGAAGCGCATCTGGATCGGCTGGGTGAACTCGAAGACGTTGCCGGTGAGGCCTTCCAGCCGCTCTTCCAGCCGCGTGACGAGTTCGGCTTTCGATTCGCCTTTGTTGGGCCACTCCTCCTGCGGCTTCAGGATGATGAAGCTGTCGGAGGCGTTCGGCGGCATCGGGTCGCTGGCCACCTCCGCCGTCCCGGTCTTGGAGTAGACATAGGCGACCTCGGGGAAGCTGGCGATCGTGCGCTCCACCTGTCGCTGCATGCGCAAGGACTGCTCCAGCGACGTGGAGGGGATGCGCAACGCCTGGACGGCCATGTCCTTCTCATCCAGCTGCGGCGCGAACTCCCGTCCCAGGAAGCTAAAGACCACGCCGGCGGCGACGAAAACCGCGGCCGCCGCCAAGATGACCGGCCAGGGACGGCTGATCGTCTTTTGCAGCAAGGGCTCGTACCGCGTCTTCGCCCAGCGGATCGGGCGAACCTCCTTCTCAGCCACCTTGCCGCGGATCAGGAGGGCGATCATCGCCGGCACGAAGGTGAGGGAGAGGACGAAGGCCGCGGCCAGGGCGAGCATCACGGTGATCGCCATCGGCGAGAAGGTCTTGCCTTCGACCCCGGTGAAGGTGAGCAGCGGCGCATAGACCAGAAGGATGATCGCCTGGCCATAGACCGTCGGCTGGATCATTTCCCGGGCAGCTTCACGCGTTTCCCCGAGGCGCTCCTGCAGGGTCAGCAGGCGCCCTTCGTGGTGCTGCCGTTCGGCCAGTCGCCGAAGGCTGTTCTCCACGATGATCACCGCGCCATCGACGATGAGCCCGAAATCGAGCGCGCCCAGGCTCATCAGGTTGCCCGAGACGCCCAGCCGGTTCATGCCGATGGCGGTCATCAGCATCGACAATGGGATCACGAGGGCGGTGATGATCGCGGCCCGGATGTTGCCGAGCAGCAGGAAGAGCACGACGATGACCAGCAAGGCGCCTTCGGCGAGATTCTTCTCGACCGTCTTGATCGTTGCGTTGACCAGCTTCGAGCGGTCGTAGACCACCTGCAGGCGCACGCCCGGCGGCATGGTCCTGGCGATCTCCTCCAGCCGCTCGGCGGAGGCCCGCGCCACCGTCCGGCTGTTCTCCCCCGTGAGCATCAGAACGGTGCCGACGACGACTTCCTCACCGTTCTCCGAGGCCGCGCCGGTGCGCAGGGCGCCGCCGATCTTGACCTCGGCCACGTCGCGCACCGCGATGGCCACGCCGCCGCGGGTCGCGACGACCGCTCGCGCGATCTCGTCGGCCGTCCGCACCCGCGCGTCGGTGCGCACGAGGAAGGCCTCGCCGGCGCGTTCGACGAAGTTCGCGCCCACTGTCAGGTTGGCGGCTTCGAGCGCCCGGGAAAGCTCGGAGAAGGAGACCCCGTAGGCGGCCAGTCGGGTCGGGTTTGGCGTGACCACGAACTGCTTGTCGTAGCCGCCAATGGAGTCCACGCCGGCGACGCCGGCGACACTTCGCATCTGCGGTCGGACAATCCAGTCCTGGACTTCGCGCAGGTAGGCGGCCTGCGCGACCGGATCGGTCAGGCGCTCGCCCGTGACGGTCAGATACGCCCCGTCGGACTGCCAGCCTGGCTGGCCATCCCGGCGCGGCGCGCCGCGGCCGCCCGGATGATCGTATTCGACGGTCCACATCAGGACCTCGCCAAGGCCGGTCGAGATCGGGCCCATCATCGGCTGGGCGCCGTCCGGAAGGCTTTCGCGAGCCTGGATCAGCCGTTCGGCGACCTGCTGGCGGGCGAAGTAGACGTCCGTGCGCTCGGTGAAGACCACGGTGACCTGGCTGAAGCCGTTGCGTGAGATCGAACGGGTGCTCTGCAGGCCCGGGATCCCCGCCATCGCGGTCTCCACGGGGTAGGTCACCAGCTTTTCGACCTCCGCCGGCGCCAGCGCCGGGGCGACCGTATTGATCTGCACCTGCTTGTTGGTGATGTCCGGCACCGCGTCGATCGGCAGGCGGACCAGATTGTAGAGCCCCAAGGCCGCCACCAGGGCGACGAGGAAGACGATGGTCCAGCGGAAGCGGACCGAAAAATCCAGGATGCGGCCGATCATGACGCCACCAGCTCCGTGTTCGAAGGGTTCGGCTTAGTGGCCATGTTCCGCCTCGCCCTTGCCGAGTTCCGCCTTCAACACGAAGGCGTTGGCTGCGGCGATCACATCGCCAGGCCGTAGGCCCTCCAGGATCTCGGCGCGTCCGCCGGTCCTCCGCCCGGCCGTGACCGGCTGCGCGCGGAAGCCCTTGGGCGTCCGGACGAAGACGACGGAGCGCCCTTCGACGGTCTGGATGGCCTCGTCCGGCACGACGATGGCGCGGGTGGCGGAACGGGCCGAGGTCATGCGGGCTTCCACGAGCTGGCCGGGCCGGAGGTCTCCGAGGGAGCCCGTCGGGGTGAGCACCACGGTGGCGGCGCGGGTCTGCTCATCGACGGCCGGCGTGATCGAACGCACGATCGCAGGAATAGCCGTCCCGCCGACGGCGCCGATGCTGGCGCGGTCGCCGGGCTGAATCCGCTGCATATCCAGCGCGGACACGGCGGCTTCGACCTGGATCCGGCTTGGATCGGCGATCCGGAAAAGCTCGGTCTCGGGCTGCACGAAGGCCCCAAGGCTGGCCGACATCCCCGTGACGCGTCCACTGATGGGGCTGATCACACGCACATAGCGGCCGTCTGCCGATATGTCGGCCGCGCCCGCGGCCGCCGCCGCGCGCCTGGCCTCGGCTTCGGCGGCCGCCAGAGACGCCTGTGCGGCCTCAAGGTCCTGCCTCGCCCCGACCTTCTGCTCATAGAGGCGCCGCTCCCGGGCGGCCACCTTGCGCGCCAGCTCAGCGCGCGCCGTCGCGGTGGCGCGCTCCGCGGCGATCTGAGCGGCTTCGCGGCTTTCGACGAGGGCCAG
>NZ_JBHTLQ010000021.1:0-63424 GCF_042679085.1 Phenylobacterium conjunctum
TGCCCGAGCGAGCGGTGCGGCTGGCGGCGACGCCGGTTCCGCCGCCCCGGCCCGGCGAACGCACCTTCAACACCGGCCGCACCCTGATGGACGCCCGCGCCCAGGCGGCCTGGAGCCGTTCGGCCCGACGGGCGGTACGGAGCCTGTCCGCAGGGGACTTCGGCTATGCCGATCCGGCCGGCGACCTCGCCCTGCGCGAGGCCATCGCCGCCTATCTGCGCGCCGCGCGCGGGGTCCGCTGCGAGGCCGATCAGGTGATCGTCACCACCGGCGCCCAGCACGCCCAGGACATTGTCGCCCGCGTGCTGCTGTCGCCAGGCGACGCGGTGTGGGCGGAGGATCCCGGCTATCCGGCCAGCCTGCGGATCCTTGAGGCGGTGGGCGCGCAGATCACGCCTGTGCCCGTGGATGCGGACGGCCTGGTCGTCGCCGAGGGGCGTCGCTTGGCGCCCGAGGCGCGGGCCGCCTTTGTCACGCCCTCGCACCAGTATCCCCTGGGCATGGCGCTCTCCATGGCCCGGCGGCTGGAGCTGCTGGCCTGGGCCCGCGAGGCCAGGGCCTGGGTGGTGGAGGACGATTACGCCAGCGAGTTCCGCTATGACGGCCCGCCGCTGACCGCCCTCCAGGGGCTCGATGGCGGCCAGCGGGTGATCTATGTCGGCACCCTGAACAAGGCGCTGTTTCCCGGCCTGCGCCTGGGCTACCTGGTGGCGCCGTCGGCCCTGGTCGAGCCCTTCCGCCAGGCCCGCCGGATGATGGACCGCCAGGCCCCGACCCTGACCCAGGCCATGGTGCTCGACTTCATGCAAAGCGGCGAGTTCGCCGCCCATATCCGCCGCCGACGGGTGGCCTATGGCGCCCAGCGCGACGCCCTGGTCCGCGCCCTCACCGAGCGGCTCGGCCACCGGGTCGAGGTCGCCCAGCCCGACCAGGGCCTGCACCTGGTGGCCTATCTCAAGGACGGCCTGGGCGACCAGGAGGCCGAGGCCCTGGCCGACGCCAACAATGTGACCGTCCAGGCTATCAGCCGCCTGTACCGGGGCGCCGCCCCCCGCCAGGGCCTGCTGCTCGGCTTCTCCGGCTTTCCCGTCCGGGCCATGGCGCCGGGGGTGGCGCGGCTGGCGCGGGCGATCGGCTAGGGGCTTCTCAGAGCCTTCCGGGTCCGAACTCCGCGGGGCGTTCAGCGAAATGGCCTTGCTCGAGCTGCTCAGTCTCATAGGTAAGTACCGTCAGGTCTCAATCCTGACCAACGCGCTCCGCCTCGCGCCCGAGGCTGGAACGCCCGCCCTGCCCCGCCGCCTGACCCCGCCCTGAGGACACCTTGACCGACCAGCCCGCCGACCGCACCGCCCTGGCCGCCGGGTTCGTCTGCTACCTGATCTGGGGGTTCGTGCCCCTGGCCTTCCAGGCCATGGGCCACCTGGGCGCCGGCGCCTGGGAAATCCTCAGTCACCGCACCCTGTGGGGATCGATCACGGCCCTGGCCCTGGTGCTGCTGGCCGGGCAGTGGGGCCAGACCCTGGGGGTGTTCCGCAACCCGCGCCTGCTGGGCGGGCTCGCCCTCTCAGCGGCCCTGATCGCCATCAACTGGAGCCTGTTCATCTGGGCGGTGAATTCCGGCCGGGTGCTGGAGAGCAGCCTCGGCTACTACATCACCCCCCTGCTCAACATGGCCGCGGGCGTGCTGCTGTTTCAGGAACGGATGGACCGCATCGGGGTCGGCGCCATCGTCCTGGCGGTGGTGGGCGTGGTCATCCAGACCCTGGCCCTGGGCCATCTGCCCTGGATCTCCCTGGTGCTGGCCTTCTCGTTCGGCGGCTATGGGGTGGTGCGCAAGCTCGTCCCGGCCGACGCCCAGACCGGCCTGCTGATCGAGTGCCTGATCCTCTCCGTGCCGGGCCTGGCCTATGTGATCTGGCTGGAGCAACAGGGGCTGGGGCACTTCACGGCCAGCCCGGCGGCTACCGCCTGGCTCGTGGCCGCCGGACCGATCACCGCCGTGCCTCTGGCCCTGTTCTCCTGGGCCGCGCGGCGGATCCCCCTGTCCTATATGGGCTTCCTGCAGTTCATCGGCCCGACCATCTCGTTCGGCATCGGCCTGGCGGAAGGCGAGGCCTTCAGCACCCTGCGGGCGGTGTCCTTCGTCTTCATCTGGGGCGGGGCGGCGGTGTTCACCTATGGCGCCTGGCGCCGGGCGCGGATGCTCAAGCCGGCCTAGATCCGCCGGTAGATCATCACCGAGCCGTCCTTCAGCTTGCCGCGCAGGGCCAGCCAGGCGCCGTCGGCGTCGTACCAGTCGTCGATCTCGGCCTCCTCGCGCAGGGACCAGAGCACCGCCGCGCGCCGGCCGTCCGGGGTGATCAGACTGTCCTGGCGCCGCCGGCCGGTCACCGACAACAGCTTGCCCTCCTGCGGATTGAACAGCGGGCCGCTCAGGGCCTGGGGGTTCCAGTGGGTCAGGGGCGCGGTGGTCGGCGCTGCGGTGATGCGCTTCTTGCCATAGGCGATGTTGACCGCATCAGCCTCGCGCACCGCCTCGACCGTGCGGCGGCGGCCATTGGCGTCGGTGATGGTGGACAGGCTGGCGAACCGGCCGCCGCGCCAGCGCTCGGTCGCCTGGTGCCGATAGCGGTAGATCGGCACGGCGCCGATCTTGACCAGCATCTCAACCTCGGTGGTGACGGTGGGGGAGGCGTCATCGCCGGAGAAGCTCATCCGGTGCTCGCCGATCTTCACGCCGTCGCGCTCCACCGAAAAGGCGAGGCTGCGGGGCAGGGCCAGGGCCGGCGTGGCGGTCAGCGCCAGGCCGGCGGCGAGGAAGCTGCGGCGGTGCAACGTCATGGGGCGGGCTCCGTCTGGTCCTGTCCAAGTCTACGCAAGCGCCGGCGGGGCGGATGCGCAAGCCTCAATCCGTCTTCAGGCTGGGGTCGAGCTTGAGCGCCCGGGCCTTGTCGGCCGCCGCCGCCGCCTTGTCGCCCAGGGCCTCGCGGACCCGGCCGCGGCGCAGCAGGGTAATCGCGTCGTCCGGAGCCATCTCCAGGGCCGCGTTCAGCTCTTCCAGCGCCCGGGTTTCGTCGCCCAGACGGTGGAAGGCCTCGCCCTTCAGAGACCGCGCCGCATAGTCCTTGGGCTCCAGGAAGAGCAAGGCGTTGAGGTCCCGGATCGCAGGGTCGTTGCGGCCTTGGGACATATAGACCAGGGCCCGGTTGAAGAGGGCGTCCAGCATCTTGGGCTCCAGGGCCAGGGCCTGGTTCAGCTCCGCCAGGGCGGCGTCGAAGCGATCCCGTTCCAGGTTGAACAGGCCCCGGGCGTTGAAAACCTCCGCCGACTTCGGCGCCGCCGCCAGGGCGGCGTCGAAATCGGCTTCGGCGCCCGAAAGGTCGCCCGCCTTGCTGCGGGCGCTTGCGCGGCCCAGCAGCAGCCGGACATCCGTGGGCGTGATCGCGAGCCCGCGGTCAAAGGCCTTGAGAGCGTCTCGGCCACGTCCAAGGCTGGACAACAGCTCGCCCTTGTCGGCCCAGGCCCGGGTCCAGGTCGGATCGGCCTTCAGGGCCTCGTCATAGAGCGCCAGGGCCCGGGCGGTGTCACCAGCGGCCTCAAAGCTTTCCCCGGCGAAGAGGGTCGCGCCGCCCTTCAGGTAGGCCTGGGCGGCCTCGGGCCAGGCCTCGGCGTCGGCATGCAAGCCCCCCTGTGCGATCCAGGCGTCGGACGAGTCGGGATCAAGCTTCAGGGCCCGTTCCACGGCGGCCAGGGCGACCGGGCGCTCGCCGCCCAACTGGGCTTGGTGGGCAAGGGACAACCAGATGCTGGGTGAGTCGGGGGCGAGCTCGGTCGCCTTGCGCAGATCAGCCATGGCGCCCACGGCGTCGCCCTTGCCGGACCTGTGCAGTCCGCGCTGGTGGTAGGCGTCGGCGCTGGGGTCCAGCGAGACGATGAGGTCGTCGTCGGCGAGGGCGCCGGCCCAGTCTTCAGCGTTAGCGCGGAGTTCGGCGCGAAGGCCAAGCGCTTCGACATCGTGGGGGTCGAGCTTCAGGGCGCTGGCGATCAGGGGCTCGGCCAGGTGCGGCTGGTCCTTGTCGAGATAGATCCGCGCCAGGTCGTGGAACCCGGACGCCTCCTGGGGGGCCACCTCGTTCAAACGGCGCAGGACCGGGATCGCTTCATCGACGCGATCAAGGTGATAGAAGGCTCTGGCCTTCAGCAACAGGGCTCCGTCGTTGTCTGGGGCGGCCTTGAGCACGCGTTCCGCCAAGGCGAGGGATTCCGCCGGCTTGTCCGCGAGGATCATGAAGCCGAGCCCGTTCATGGCCTCTGTGTTGTCGGGGTCCAGCTTGACCGCGGCCCGGTAGTCTGCGGCCGCGGCCTCCGGGCGCCCGGCCAGAATATTGGCGTCGCCCCGTAGCTTGAAGATGAAACTGTGGTCGGGCTCGGTCTTGATCACCACGTCATAGTCGGCCACCGCCCCGGCCCAATCCTTGACCCGGCCGCGGCTCAAGGCTCGGCCAAGCCGTGAGATCAGGTCGGAGGGATCGTTGAGAACTGCGGCGTCATAGGCGGCCAAGACCTTCTCGGCCGGTGCGTCCTCGGCGTCGAGCAGGTCGCCCAGCAGCCGTAGGGCCAGCTGGTTGCTGGGATCCAGGCGCAAGGACGCCTCCACGTCCGCGCGCGCGGCCGGCAGCCGCCTGAGCGCCAGCAGCGCATCGCCGCGGGTTGTCAGCAGATCGGTGTCCAAGGGGGCCAGGCGCAGGCCCTCGGTGGCGTCGGCGACCGCGGCTTCCAGCGTCTTGTCGTCGCTTCGCCTGATCCCGGCCCGGGCCTTGAGCGCGGCGATGCGGTCGGCCTGGGGCGCGGCGCGATCGTCGATCACCTGACCGCAGGCGCGCAGAGCCGCCTCCAGATTAGCGTCAGGGTTCGTGCAGATTTTCAGCGGCGATTCCGCGGCCAGGGCGGGGCCGGCCGCCAGCAGGGCGGCGGCGATGACGAAGGGCTTCATGGGGCCTCCTTGGGGCCGGGGGTGACGACCACCTGGATCGGCTGGGGCGAAAGCCAGCGGGCGGCGGCGGCGCGGACCTCCTCCAGGCCGACCTCGGCGGTGAGGCGGGGCAGGAGGCGGAGGTCCTCGGCGCGGTGGGGGAAGCGGGTTGAGCCGGCCATGCGGTCGGCCCAGGCGGTGTTGGTCTGCAGGGCGGCGGCGTAGCCCGACAGGGCGGGCTTGCGGGCGGCTTCCAGCTGGGCCGCGCTGGGTCCGGTCCTGGCGAGATCGGCGGCGACGCGCAGGGCGTCTAGGCGCACCCTTTCGGCGTCGGCGGGATAGGTCTCGATCTGGGCCTGCAACAGTCCCTGGTCGGCCTCATCCGGCGTGAGGGCGGTGACGTTCGGGGTGTAGGTGCGGCCCTGACGGTCGCGAACCTCGCGGGTCAGGGCGTCGGTGAGGATGTCGGCCAACAGCTCCGCCACGATCTCTTCCCGGCGGGTCTTGGGGCCGGCGCGGAACAGGGGCCAGGTCAGGCTGACCATCGCCTTGTCGGCGGGACCCTGATGGCTAAGGCGCAGGGGCGCCGGCGCCTGGTCCGGCAGGGCCAGGAAGGCGATATCCGTGCGCTGGCGGTTGGCGGGCTTGCGCGGCGGCAGGGCGCCGAAGGTGCGGGCCACCAGGTCGATGGCGGTCTTCTCGTCCAGGTCCCCGACAATCGTCACCTCCATCGGCGAGGTCGTCAGGGGCGCGCGGAGCAGCCGGTCGATGTCGGCCGAGCTCAGGGTCCCAAGGGTCTCCCGCGGCGGCGGGGCCTGGCCCGAGTCCGGGGCGAAGACCTGATAGACGGCGCTTGCCGCCACCACACCTGGATCGCCGCCGAGGTCGCGATAGGACTGGTCCACCACCGACTTCAGTCGCGCCGCCGGCTGCGGCCGGAAGCCGGGATCGCTGACATAGGCGGCGAGCACCTGCAGCTGCAGCAGCAGGTTGCTGGTCATCGGCGCGGCGGCCAGGGTGAAGGCCCGGTCGCCGATCCAAAGGTTGAAGTCCCAGTCGATGGGCGCCAGGGCCATGTCCGTCTCGCGCCAGGACTGCCGCCCAAGCCCGCCGGTCCGCAGCAGGCTGGCGGCCAGCCGCGCGCGATAGAGGTCGGCCGGGGCGATCTCCAGGCGGCCGTCGCCCAGCACCACCCGCACCTCGGCGGTCTCCTTGGCGAAGCTGGTCGACTTGACGTTCAACACCACGCCATTGCGGAAGGTGATGCGGACAAAGTCCGGCTGGGCCTCGCGCCGGGCCACGCGACCCGGTTCGCCGAAATCGGCATAGGCCCACTTGGGCCGGGGCGGGTCGACATAGGCCGGGGGCTCGGCCTCGGCCTCGGCCGCGGTCCAGGCCGCCAGCAGCGCCGTCCGAGACGGCGGCGCGGTCCCCAGGGCGTCAATCAGCGGCCCGGCCCCGGCCCAGTCGCGGGCGATCGCCTCGCGCAGATCGGCCGGGGTCAGGTCCTCCACGGCGCGGCCATAGGCGCTCATCAGGACGCGGGGGTCAGCGAACGGGGTGCGGTCCAGCAGCGACTGGACGATTTCGTCGGCCAGGTCCGTGGTCGGCTGGGTCTCGACGGTGGAGACGCCGCCGCGCAGGTCGGCGCGCGCCCGCTCCAGCGCCGCCTCCATCTCGGCCTCGGTCGGCCCGTCCCGGCGCAGGCGGCGAAGTTCCGACTGCAGGGCGATGAGGGCGGGCTCCCAGCCGCCTGGGTTGGGCGCGGCCTGCAGGCAGACCCGACGCAGATCCCGGTCCTCGGCCTCGGTCCAGGCCATGCCATCGACCATCTCGCCGTCACGATCCGCACGGGTCAGCAGCCGCTGATCAAGGATGTCGAGCCAAAGGTTGCGCAGGGCCACGCGGCGCCGGTGCTCGGCGTCATCCCGGTCGAGCGGTTCGGCCGGCTGCAGGCGGCAGATCCTGAGACGGTCATCAAGGCGAGCATCCTCCAGGCTCATGGCGTCGAGGCCGCGCCGCACATCGGGTGCGCCCCGGACGGCGCGGACCGGGGGCGGACCCTCTGCGGTCCAGGTCGAAAAGGCGGTCCTGATCCAGGTCTCCATCGCCTCCGTCGGCAGGTCGCCGGCTATGGCGATCACGGCCGTATCGGGCCGATACCAGCGGGCGTGGAACCTGCGCAGCTCCTGTGGTCCTGCGCTCCGCAGCACGCTTTCCAGGCCAATGGGCGCGCGGGCCTGGGAGCGCAGACCCTGGGCCTGGAACGCGCCGATCCGATCTTCCGCCGTCTGGTCGTTGGAGCCGCGCGCCTCCTTTTCCGCCAGGATCACGCCCCGCTCGTGGTCCACCGCCACGGGATCGAACACCACGCCCTCGGCCACGTCGCGGAGCCAGCGGAAGGCGAGATCCAGGTGGTCCCGGCCGCCATCGGGCAGGTCGATGACATAGAGGGTGGAATAGAGCCCGGTGAAGGCGTTGTGGTCCCGGCCAGCGCCCACCCCGATCTCGGCCAGCTGCTGTTCCAGCCGCCCTTCTGGAAAGTGGGTGGTGGCGCGGAAGGCCATATGCTCGACGAAGTGGGCCAGGCCGCGCTCGGCCTCGGTCTCCTCATAGCTGCCGACGTCGATGGCGAAGCGGATGGACACCGCGCCCTTGGGTGTCGCGCTGCGCATCACCGCATAGCGCAGGCCATTGGGCAGCACGCCTGTGCGCAGGTTCGGATCGGTCGGGGTGCGCCCGGCCCAATCCGGCGCGGCCGGGGCCTCTGCGGCGGCGGCCGGCGCAGCGACGGCTGGCGAGGCCACGACCACGCTAATCGCGGCGAGCGCCCCAAACACGGCTTTCCAGACCAAAACCCGCCCCCCAAGGACCTGTCGCAACCTAAAGTACCTATTTTGTTCCATTCGCCAAGAGGGTTGCTTAAGCGCCTGGTTCAACCCCTGGTCTGGGAGTTGCCAAGCCCGCCCGGCCCGCCGATATCTGGACCCGCCCCCTCACGCCCCCAGGAGCGCCCCCGATGCCCGCCCAGCACTGGCTCGTGAAGTCCGAGCCCGCCAAGTACAGCTACCAGGACCTTGAGCGCGACGGCTCGACCCTGTGGGACGGCGTGCGCAACAACCAGGCCGCCCTGTACCTCAAGGCCATGAAGCTGGGCGACCAGGCCTTCTTCTATCACTCCGTCGAGGGGCTGGCGGTGGTGGGGATCGCCGAGGTCTGTAAGGAGGCCTTCCTCGATCCCACCGATCCCAAGGGCCGGTTCGTGGCCGTGGAGTTCAAGCCGGTGCGCCCCCTGGCCCAGCCGGTGACCCTGGCGGCGATGAAGGCCGAACCGGCCCTGGCCGACATGGCCATGTTCCGCCAGTTCCGCCTGTCGGTCTGCCCGATCCGGGACGAGGAATGGGCGACGGTGCTGAGGTTGGCGGGGGAGTAGGCCCGCCGCCTTGTCGTCATCCCGGTTTCCCCGCAGGGGAAGACCGGGACCCATAAACACCGACTAGTCCGGACAGCCTCGCGCGTATGGGCCCCGGACAAGCGCTCCGCGCTTTCCGGGATGACACCAAGGACGATCTCCGAAGCTACGGCTCCACCGTCATCTGCGTCTGGGTCACGAGCGCCAGCAGCTTGCCGTCCTCCGCCGTGATCCTTGTCTGCCAGACACTGGACCGGCGGCCGATGTGCAGGGGGGTGGCTTCGCCGGTCACCGTGGTCCCGACCTTGGCCGAGCCCAGGAAGTTGGTCTTGGATTCCAGGGTCGTGGTGCGTGCGCCGGGCGGCAGGTTCAGGAACCCGCCGATGGCGCCCAGGGCGTCGGCGAAGGCCATGAAGGCGCCGCCGTGCAGGATGCCGCCGGCGGTGCACAGGTCCTCGCGCACGCTCAGGCGGCCGACCACCCGGTCCTTGGCGCGCTCCGTGATCTCCACGCCCATGAGGTTGGCGAACGGCATTCCGGTGTCAGCCATCAGTCTCTTCCCTTGCTCCATCCCTTGTCCCGCCTCTTTTGGCCCGCCTTGCGCCTGACGCCCCATCGGCGTAACGGGACGCTCCGCTTTTTCTTTGAGGAGGACCGCGATGAGCTATCGCGTCGCCGTCGTGGGCGCCACGGGCAATGTGGGCCGCGAAATGCTGAACATCCTCGAGGAGGTGGAATTCCCCATCTCGAAGATCCACGCCCTGGCCAGCCGCAAGTCGATCGGGGTCGAGGTTTCGTTCGGCGAACAGATCGTCCGCTGCGAGGACATTGAACAGTTCGACTTCTCCAAGGTCGACCTGGTGCTGATGAGCGTCTCGGGCTCGTTCTCCAAGGAATGGTCGCCCAAGATCGGCGCCGCCGGCCCGATCGTGATCGACAACTCCTCGGCCTTCCGCATGGACCCCGACGTGCCCCTGGTGGTGCCGGAGGTGAACCCGGACGATGTGGAATGGGCCGACCGCAAGAACATCATCGCCAACCCGAACTGCTCCACCGCCCAGCTGGTGGTGGCCCTGAAGCCCCTGCACGAGCGGGCGCGGATCAAGCGGGTGGTGGTCTCGACCTACCAGTCGGTCTCCGGGGCCGGCAAGGAAGGCATGGACGAGCTGTTCGACCAGACCAAGAACGTCTTCGTCCTGGGCGCCACGCCCCCGAAGAAGTTCCCAAAGCAGATCGCCTTCAACGTCATCCCCTTCATCGGGTCGTTCAACGACGACGGCTACACCGATGAGGAGGCCAAGATGTGGAACGAAACCCACAAGATGATCGATCCGGACATCAAGCTGACGGTCACCTGCGTCCGCGTGCCGGTGATGGTCGGCCACTCCGAGGCCGTGAACATCGAGTTCCACGAGCCCCTGGACGCCGACGAGGCCCGCGACCTGCTGCGCGAAAGCCCTGGCCTGATCGTCATCGATCAGCGTAACGACAAGGGCTACATCACGCCCAAGGAAGCCCAGGGTGAATTCCCGGTCTTCGTCAGCCGCATCCGCAATGACCCGACCGTCGAACACGGCATCAATCTCTGGGTCGTGGCCGACAATCTGCGCAAGGGCGCCGCCCTGAACGCGGTCCAGATCGCCCAGCTCCTGCACGAGCGGGACCTGATCAAGCGCTGAGAGATTTCATCTCGATGTCATCGAAAGGCCCGGCTCGCGCCGGGCCTTTTTTGTTATGGCGCATGGCGAGCCGCCGGGCCGGGGCGCAGACTGGCGTTGATAGGAAAAACCTATTCCATCGCGAGAAACTATCAATTTCCCCGATGCGCCTGGAGCCTGTATCAACCGCCCACGTTTCCTTCCGGAACGCCAACCAAGAGAGCGCCATGTCCCTGATCAACTCCGAAATCAAACCCTTCTCCGCCCAGGCCTATCAGAACGGCAAGTTCGTGAGCGTCTCGGACGCCGACCTGAAGGGCAAGTGGTCCGTGGTGTTCTTCTACCCGGCCGATTTCACCTTCGTCTGCCCGACCGAGCTGGAAGACCTGGCCGACACCTACGGCGAGTTCCAGAAGCTGGGCGTCGAGATCTACTCGGTCTCCACCGACACCCATTTCAGCCACAAGGCCTGGGCCGACACCTCGCCCGCCATCGGCAAGATCAAGTACGTCATGGTCGGCGACCCGTCCGGCGTGATCACCAACAACTTCGGCGTGATGCGCGAAGGCCAGGGCCTGGCTGACCGCGGCACCTTCCTGGTCGACCCGCAAGGCGTGATCCAGTTCATGGAAATCACCGCCGAAGGCATCGGCCGCAACGCCGCCGAACTGCTGCGCAAGGTCAAGGCCGCCCAGTACGTCGCCTCGCACCCCGGCGAAGTCTGCCCGGCCAAGTGGGAAGAAGGCGAAAAGACCCTCGCCCCGTCCCTGGACCTGGTCGGCAAGATCTAAAGACCCGAGACGCGCCGTCCTGGCCGAACCCCCCGTCCGCTCAAGACGCGGCCGGGGCGGCGCAACCCTCCCCCGACTTGATATGGCGCGGCTCGCGCCTGGAGTTCCGCCATGTTGGATCAAGGCCTGAAGGCCCAGCTGAAGTCCTATCTGGAAAACCTGCGCCACCCGATCGCGCTGGTCGCCAGCCTGGACGCCTCGCCCAAGTCGGCCGAGATGAAGGCCCTGCTGGAAGACATCGCGGAAGCCTCCGACAAGGTGGCCGTCGCCTTTGACGGCGATGACGCCCGCAAGCCGTCCTTCACCATCGGCGTCCCCGGCGAGCCCGCCCGCATCAGCTTCGCGGGCCTGCCCATGGGCCATGAGTTCACCTCGCTGGTGCTCGCGCTGCTGCAGGCCGGCGGCCACCCGCCGCGGGTGGAGGCTGACGTCATCGAACAGATCAAGGCGCTGGACGGCGACTTCGTGTTCGAGACCTATTTCTCGCTCTCCTGCCAGAACTGCCCCGACGTGGTGCAGGCCCTGAACCTGATGAGCGTGGTCAATCCGCGTATCCGTCACACGGCTATCGACGGCGCCCTCTTCCAGGCCGAGGTCGAGGCCCGCAAGGTGATGGCGGTGCCCACCGTGATCCTGAACGGCGAGACCTTCGACCAGGGCCGCATGAGCGTCGAGCAGATCCTGGCCAAGCTGGACACCGGCAAGGCCGTCCGCGACGCCGAGAAGCTGAAGGCCAAGCCGGTGTTCGACGTGTTGGTGGTGGGCGGCGGTCCGGCCGGCGCGGCCGCGGCCATCTATGCGGCGCGCAAGGGTATCAAGACGGGCCTCGCCGCCGAGCGCTTTGGCGGCCAGGTGCTGGACACCATGGCCATCGAGAACTTCATCTCCGTCCCCCACACCGAAGGCCCGAAGCTGGTCTCCGGCCTGGAGGCGCATGTGCGCGACTACGAGGTCGACGTCATGAACCTGCAGAAGGCGGTTAAGCTGGTCCCGGCCAAGGCCGAGGGCGGCGTCCACGAGATCGAGCTGGAAAGCGGCGCGACCCTGAAGGCCAAGTCGCTTGTGCTGGCCCCCGGCGCCCGCTGGCGCCAGATGGGCGTGCCCGGCGAGGACCAGTACCGCAACAAGGGCGTGGCCTACTGCCCGCACTGCGACGGCCCGCTGTTCAAGGGCAAGCGCGTGGCGGTGATCGGCGGCGGCAATTCGGGCGTGGAAGCGGCCATCGACCTGGCCGGCATCGTCTCCCACGTGACCCTGATCGAGTTCGACGCCCAACTTCGCGCCGACGCGGTCCTGCAGAGGAAGCTCGCCAGCCTGCCGAACGTCACCGTCATCACCCAGGCCCTCACCACCGAGGTGTTGGGCGACGGGAACAAGGTGACCGGCCTCGTCTATCGCAACCGCGAGACCACCACCGAGCACACCGTCGAGCTGGAAGGCATCTTCGTCCAGATCGGTCTGGTGCCGAACACCGAGTGGCTGGCGGGCGCGCTCGCGCTCACCCCGCGCGGCGAGATCGAGGTGGACGCCCATGGCCGCACCTCCCTGCCCGGTGTGTTCGCCGGCGGCGACGCCACCACGACGCCGTTCAAGCAGATCGTCATCGCGCTCGGCGAAGGCGCCAAGGCCTCGCTGTCCGCCTTCGACTACCTGATCCGCCTGCCGGCGGAGACGGCGGACGCCGCGCAGGCGGCGTAACTCCGTCCGCTCATCCCCGCGAAGGCGGGGATCCATGCGGCAGCGCGACGGGCGGCGGACTCAGCTTAGGTCCCCGCTTTCGCGGGGATGAGCGGATTTGTGTGCTCTATCAATCTTCCCCAAACCATAGGTTCAACCTATATGGGCCCCATGCTGCCCACCATTCGCCAGCTCCAGTACCTGAAGCTGCTCGCTGAGCACGGCGCCTTCGGCAAGGCCGCCGAGGCCGCGCACGTGACCCAGCCGACCCTGTCGGCCGGTATCCAGGAGCTGGAACGGACGCTTGGCGCCCCGGTGGTGGATCGGGCGCGGTCCGGGGTGATCCTCACGGCGGTGGGCGAGGCGGCGCTGTCGCGCGCCAACCTGATCCTGAATGAGGCCGAGGAGATGGTGCAGGCCGCCCGCCACGCGGCCCAGCCCCTGACCGGGCGCTTCCGGCTGGGGGTCATCCCCACCATCGCCCCCTTCCTGCTGCCCAAGGCCCTGCCGCTGTTGCGGACGCGGTTCCCCAAGCTGCGGCTGTTCCTGCGCGAGGACCTGACCCAGCGCCTGATCGCGGCCCTGAAGGCCGGCCAACTGGACGCGGCCCTGATCGCCTTGCCCTTCGACATGGCGGGTCTGAACTACGCCCACGTCTCCGATGACGAACTGCTGGCCGCCGTGCCGGCCAATCACCGCCTGGCCGCCGCGCCCAAGACCTCGCCGGTGGCGCTGGAGGGCGAGGACCTGATCCTTTTGGAAGACGGCCACTGCCTGCGCGACCATGCGCTCGCCGCCTGCGGCCTCAGACCGCCCAAGGCCACCGGCGAGGAGGAGGCCTTCGCCGCCACCTCCCTGCCGACCCTGGTGCAGATGGTCGGCTCAGGCCTGGGCGTCACCTTCCTGCCGGCCATGGCGGTGAAGGCCGGCCTGGCCGAGGCCGCCCCCGTCGAGGTGCGGCCGCTCAGCATGGAGCATCCCAGTCGCGAGATCGTCGTCGCCTGGCGGGCGGGCTCCAGCCGCGGGGCCGAAGGCCGCCTGCTGGCCGAAGCCCTGAGGGACGCTTAGTCTTTCCTGAGCCGGATCAGGGCTTCCTGCGCCACGCTGGCCACCAGCTTGCCGTCGCGGTTGTAGATCGAGCCGCGGATGAAGCCACGGCCGCCGGAGGCCGAGGGGCTGTCCTGGTCGTACAGGTGCCAGTCGTTGAAGTTGGTCGGCTCGTGGAACCACATGGCGTGGTCCAGGCTGGCCGACTGGAAGCCCTTGGTCTGCCAGTGGACGCCATGCGGGCGCATGGAGACCGACAACAGGCTCATGTCCGAGGCGTAGGCCAGGATCGCCTGCTGCATCTTGATGTCGTCGCCGATCGGCTGGACCGACCGGAACCAGATCTGGTTCTCCGGATCCTTCGGCGGCGGGTTCTTGCCCTTGAAGAAGAAGCCGCCGTCCACCGGGCGCAGGTCGATGGGCCGCGGGCGCTTCATCCAGGTGGTCAGGTGCTCGGGCAGGCCCTCCATGGCCTCGGCCCAGACCTCGGCCTCGGGGCGCACGGTTTCCGGATCCGGCGCGTCCGGCATGGTCGACTGGTGGACGAATCCGTCTTCCGGCACCTGGAACGAGGCGGCCAGGTTGAAGATCTGCCGGCCGTGCTGGATGGCGATCACCCGACGGGTGGTGAAGGAGCCGCCGTCGCGGGCCCGGTCCACCTCGAAGACGATCGGAACCTTCGGATCGCCCGGGCGGATGAAATAGCAGTGCAGGGAGTGGCAGACCCGGTCGTCCACCGTCGCATAGGCCGCCAGCAGAGACTGGGCGATCACCTGGCCGCCGAAGATGCGGGGTCCGGAATCCTTGCTGTTCTGGCCGCGGAAGAGATTCACTTCCAGCTGTTCCAGGGCGAGGGCCTCGGTCAGGATTTCCATCTGGTCCATGCTTACTCTTGAAAATTGCTGCGCTGCGAAAGCGCTCGCTCTACCCCTCGTAGGCCAGCGGGGCAAGGCGACGCACCGGCAGGCGAAGGTGGCGAAACGTCGCCTGATGGGTCAAAAGGCCGCCCATGTCCTTCGACGTCACCATGCTGACCATGTTCCCCGAGGCCTTTCCTGGGCCGCTCGGCGTCTCCCTGATCGGGACCGCCTGGCGCGAGCAGGGCCTTTGGTCCTTGGAAACCCTGGACATTCGCGGCTTTTCCAAGGATAAGCGCGGCTTCCTCGACGACACCCCTGCGGGGGGCGGTCCGGGACAGGTGATGCGGGCCGATGTGATCGCCGCGGCGCTGGACAGCGTCGAGGTGCGCGGACGTCCGCTTTTGTACATGAGCGCCAGGGGTCGGCCCCTGACCCAGGCGCGCGTGAGTGAGTGGGCCAAGGGGCCGGGACTGATCGTCCTGGCCGGGCGGTTCGAAGGGGTGGACCAGCGGGTGCTCGACGCCCGGGGGTTCGAGGAGGTCACCGTCGGGGATGCGGTGCTCGCCGGTGGCGAGGCGGCGGCCCTGGTGACCATCGAAGCGTGCGTAAGGCTCGTGCCCGGCGTCCTCGGCCAGGCGGAGAGCTTGAGTGAAGAGAGTTTCGAGGACGGGCTCCTGGAGCATCCGCAGTACACGCGACCGCGGACCTTCGAAGGGCTCGATATTCCCGAGGTGCTGTTGAGCGGCCATCACGCTGAAGTGCGGAAGTGGCGGCGGGCGCAGCGGGAGCAAGCGACGCGGGAGCGGCGCCCGGACCTCTGGGCGGCCTATCTCGCCAATCAACAGGCAAAGGGCGAGTAAAGCCCAGTAAGGATGAAGACCATGAATCTGCTGCAGCAGCTGGAAAAGGAAGAGGCCGATCGCCTCCTCGCCACCCGCTCGATCCCCGACTTCAAGCCGGGCGACACCGTGCGCGTGAACGTGAAGATCAAGGAAGGCGACCGCGAACGCGTCCAGGCCTACGAAGGCGTCTGCATCGCGCGCCAGGGCCAAGGCATCAACGAGAGCTTCACCGTCCGCAAGATCTCCTTCGGCGAAGGCGTGGAACGTCTGTTCCCGATCCACTCGCCGAACATCGACTCCATCGAAGTGAAGCGTCGCGGCGTCGTCCGTCGCGCCAAGCTCTACTACCTGCGCGACCGTCGCGGTAAGTCGGCCCGGATCGCCGAGCGTCAGATGACCTCGACCAAGGACACGACGCCCGCCGGCGAATAAGCCTCCAGGCGACACTGTTCAGAAGCGGCGGCTCCGGTGACGGAGCCGCCGTTTTCGTATCTGGCGTCTGAGCAGCCTCCTAACCCAGCCCTCACCCCCAAGGGGGGCGAGGGTTCTCTGCTCCCTCTCCCCGCGGGCGGGGAGAGGGCTGAGGTGAGGGGCTAGCGCCGCCCTTCGGCGGCGAACCGCGACAGGCCCTCGACCAGGTGGTCGAACATCAGGCGCATGCGCCGCGAGCCCTTCAGGGTCTCGGGCATGGCCACCCACATCTCCAGTTCGAAGTGGAAGGCGTTGGCGAGCACGGGCACGAGGCCATAGCGGCGGCCCAGGGCGTGCTGGATGGCGCCTATGCCCAGGCCCGCGCGCACAGCGGCGATCTGGGCCGCGTCGTTGTCCGTGCGGAAATTGAAGATCTCGCGGGTGATCTCGCGGCCCACATTGACCCCCTCCAGCGCCTCGATCGCCGGCCGCGCCCGGTCAAAGCCGATCAGCAGGTGATTGGGCTCCAGGTCGTCGATGCTCGTGGGCATGCCCCGGCGCTCGATATAGTCCGGCGTCGCATAGAAGCCGACCCCGGTGGTCCCGACCTTGCGCGCGACCAGAGAGCCTTGCGTCGGGCGCATCATCCGCACGGCGATGTCGGCGTCGCGGCGCGACAGGTCCTCGGTCTTGTTGGACAGAACCAGCTCGATCTGGATGTCCGGGTGCAGCTTGACGAACTCCGCCAGGATCGGCGGCAGCACTTCGGCGCCCATGATGTCGCTGGCCGCCAGGCGGACCACCCCACCCTTGGTGTCGGCCACGCCGGAGGCGTCACGGACCGCGCAGGCGGCGGCCGCGGCCATTTCCTCCAGGTGGGGCTTGAGGGTCTGGGCGAGGTCGGTGGGGGTCAGGCCCCGGGGCGAGCGGACGAACAGCGGCGCGCCCAACGCGGTCTCCAGGGCCTCGATGTGACGGCCCAGGGTCGGCTGGGTCAGGCCGCGCGCGCGGGCGGCGGCGGAAAAACTGCCGGCCTGCATGACTGCGTGCAGACTTTGAAACAGGTCCCAGGCCGGATCGCTCATGCGCTTATGAATACCTGTTCCAATATAATCCGCAATTCCGTTTAGCCGGTCCCGGGGAGAGGATCATCAGGCCTTCAAGCAGATGGAGAGGCCCCGATGGTTGAACAATCCCCCGCCAATATTGCGGCCCGTACGGCCCTGCTCATCGGCGCCACCGGTTCGATCGGCGGCGCGGTGGGTCGCGCCCTGATGGCGCACGGCTGGACCCTGCGGATCATGGCCCGCAGCCCGGATCGCGCCCGCCGCGAGGCGCCCGAGTTCGCCGCCTGCGACTGGGTGCGCGGCGACGCCCTCAACGCCGATGATGTTCTGGCCGCGGCCCAGGGGGTCCAGCTGATCGTCCACGCCGCCAATCCCAATGGCTATGCCGGCTGGGCCAAGCTCCTGCCGCCGATGATGGAGGCGGTGATCGCCGCCGCCAAGGCGACCGGTGCGCGGATCCTCTATCCCGGCAATGTCTACAACTATGGCCCCGACGCCTGGAGCCACATCACCGAGGACGCCCCGCAGAACCCGAAGACCCGCAAAGGCGCGATTCGCGTCACCCTGGAAAAGCGCCTGGCCAAGGCCGCGCGCGAAGAGGGCGTGCGCACCCTGATCGTCCGGGCCGGCGACTTCTTCGGCCCCGTCTCCGACAGCTCCTGGCTCACCGAGGGCTGGGTGAAGAAGGGCAAGCCCCTGACCGCCTTCAGCATCCCCGGCCCGCTGGAGGTCCTGCACGACTGGGCCTACCTGCCCGATCTGGCTGAGACCATGGCGCGGCTGGCCGACCGGGAGGCCCGGCTCGCCGATTTCGCGGTCTACAATTTCCGCGGCCACGTCCTGACCAATGGCGAGATGGCCGACGCCCTGGACCGCGTGGCCGGCCGCAGGCTGAAGCGCAGCCGCCTGCCCTGGATGGCGCTGATGCTCGCCGCGCCCTTCGTCGAGATGCTGCGCGAGATGCTGGAGATGCGCTATCTCTGGGACAATCCCGTGGTCATGGACAACGCCAAGCTGGTCGCCGAACTGGGCGAGGAGCCGCACACGCCGCTGGATCGCGCCCTGAGGATCGCCCTGGAGGGACAAGGCTGCCTCAAACCCGTGGTCGCAAAGGCTGCCTGAGGCAAAAACTTGCGGCGAGGGCGCTGGACTTCGGCGCCCCTCCGACCCTACATGCCGCCCATGGCCGGCAAGACACTTTACGACAAGATCTGGGACGCCCACGTCGTCGCTCAACAGGACGGCGAGGCGATCCTCTACATCGACCTGCACCTCATCCACGAGGTGACGACGCCCCAGGCTTTCGCAGGCCTTCGGGCCGCCAAGCGCCCCGTGCGCCGGCCCGACCGGACGCTCGCCGTGGCCGACCACAACATCCCCACCGAGGGCCAGGCGCTGGGCGTCGGCAAGGTGGCGGACGACGAGGCGCGCCTGCAGCTCCAGACGCTCGAGCAGAACGTCAAGGCCAACGGCATCGAGTTCTTCCCCATGGGCGACATCCGCAACGGGATCGTCCACGTGGTGGGGCCTGAGCAGGGCCGCACCCAGCCGGGCATGACCATTGTCTGCGGCGACAGCCACACCTCGACCCACGGCGCCTTCGGGGCCCTGGCCCACGGGATCGGCACCTCGGAGGTCGAGCACGTCCTGGCCACCCAGACCCTTCGCCAGAAGAAGGCGAAGAACATGCGGGTGACCATCGAGGGGACGCCGGCCCCCGGCGTCGGCGCCAAGGATTTCGCGCTCGCCGTCATCCGCGAGATCGGCACCGCCGGCGGCACCGGCTATGTGATCGAGTACGCCGGCGACGCCGTGCGGGCCCTGTCCATGGAAGGCCGCATGACCCTGTGCAACCTGACCATCGAGGGCGGGGCGCGGGCAGGCCTGGTGGCGCCGGACGAGACCACCTTCGCCTACATGATGGGCCGCCCGGCCGCGCCCAAGGGCGGCGCCTGGGAGATAGCGGTCAGCTACTGGAAGACCCTGGTCAGCGACGCCGACGCCGTGTTCGACCGCGAAATCCGCATCGACGCCGCCGCCATCGCGCCGCTGGTCACCTGGGGCACCAGCCCTGAGGACGTCATCGCCATCACCGACGTGGTGCCGGACCCCGACAGTTTCGCCACCCCGGACAAGCGGGCCTCCGCGGCGCGGGCCCTGGACTATATGGGCCTCAAGGCCGGCCAGCCGATCAGCGAGGCCAAGGTCGACGTGGTGTTCATCGGCTCGTGCACCAACAGCCGCATTGAGGACCTGCGCGCCGCCGCCCAGGTGGTCCAGACCGCCTTCGTCAACGGCAAGCTGGTCGCGCCCGGCGTACGGGCCATGGTGGTGCCGGGCTCAGGGCTCGTGAAGGAACAGGCCGAGGCCGAGGGCCTGGACGCCATCTTCAAGGCCTCGGGCTTCGACTGGCGCGAGCCGGGCTGCTCCATGTGCCTCGGCATGAACCCGGACAAGCTGGCGCCCGGCGAACGCTGCGCCTCGACCTCGAACCGCAACTTCGAGGGCCGTCAGGGTCGCGGCGGCCGCACCCACCTGGTCAGCCCGGCGATGGCCGCCGCCGCCGCCATCGCCGGTCACCTGGCCGACGTCCGGGACTTCCTCTGAAGGGGACAGCCATGATCACCGCCCTGGACCACGTCGCGCTGGCCGTGAACGACCTGGACGCGGCGATCGCGTCCTACACCGCCCTGCTGGGCCGCGAACCCAACTGGGTGGGCGGTGACGGCGGGGCGCGGCACGCCTGGTTCCAGCTGCCCAACATGGCCCTGGACGTGATCACGCCCCATGGCGAGGGCGCGTTCGGCGCCACCATCGCCAAGCACCTGGCCGAACATGGCGAGGGCATCTGGGCTGTGGCCTTCACCGTGGCCAATGTGGAAGAGAGCCAGAAGCTGGCCCAGCGCCGGGGCCTTCGCGGCTCCA
Source organism: Phenylobacterium conjunctum (assembly GCF_042679085.1). NCBI lineage: Bacteria > Pseudomonadati > Pseudomonadota > Alphaproteobacteria > Caulobacterales > Caulobacteraceae > Phenylobacterium > Phenylobacterium conjunctum. Next base: position 19,663 of record NZ_JBHTLQ010000021.1, read on the forward strand.
GGCCCGGCCCGACCCGCTCGACCCACGATGACGGCCGCAAGCGCTACTGGACCACCACGGCGCTGAACGCCGCCGACACCGGGGGCCTCAACATCCTGCTCTGTGATCCGCCCCGCAGCGGCGAGCCCTGGCCCCTGTCGCCGGCGACCGGCGACGAAGGCGCGGCGGTCACCGAGCTCGACCACGTGGTCGTCCAGACCGTCAATTGCGACCGAGCGCTCGCCATCTGGGGCGCGAAGCTCGGTCTCGACCTGCGGCTTGATCGCTCCAATGAAGGCTGGGGCGTGCGCCAGCTGTTCTTCCGCACCGGCTCGGCCGTGGTGGAGATGGCCGCCAGCCTGAAGACGCCCGCCTCCGACGGCCCCGACAGCTTCGGCGGCCTCGCCTGGCGGGTCGCCGACGCCGACGCGGTGCGAGCCCGCCTGGCCGCCGCCGGCTTCAACGTCTCCGAGGTCCGCATCGGCCGCAAGCCGGGCACCAAGGTCTTCACCGTCCGCGACGCCGCCGCCGGCGTGCCGACCATCCTCATCCAGCAGAACGCATCCTAAGGCCGCCCGATGAAAGCCTTCACCAAGCTCGACGCCAAGCTGGCCCCCCTGCCGCTGGCCAACATCGACACCGACCAGATCATTCCTAAGCAGTTCCTCAAGACCGTGGAGCGCGAGGGCCTGGGCCGGGGCCTGTTCTATGACTTCCGCTTTGACGGCGACGGCAAGGAGCGTGGCGACTTCGTGCTGAACCGGCCGGAGTACAAGGGCGCGGGCGTCCTGGTGACCGGCGACAACTTCGGCTGCGGGTCGAGCCGCGAGCATGCGCCCTGGGCCCTGATGGATTTCGGCATCGACTGCGTGATCGCCACCAGCTTCGCCGACATCTTCTACAACAACTGCTTCCAGAACGGCTTGCTGCCGGTGGTCCTAAAGGCCGAAGAGGTCCAGGCTCTGATGGACGAGGCCAAGGGCGGCAACCATATGGCCACCGTCGACCTGGAAGCCCAGACCGTCACCTCGCCGTCGGGCCAGGTCTTCAGCTTCGAGATCGACGCCGCCCGCAAGGAGAAGATGCTGAAGGGCCTCGACGCCATCGGCGAGACCCTGCAGTCGGCCCGCGACATCGACGTCTTCGAGCAGAAGCGCGCCATCTCCCAGCCCTGGCTGGAAGACGCATGAGCCTGATCATCGCCGGCACGGTGCGGGTGCCGCCGGAGAACCTGGAGCGCTTCCGGCCGCACATGCTGGCCATGCTGGCGGCCAGCCGGGCCGAGGACGGCTGTATCGAATATTCCTACGCCGAAGACGTGGCCGAGCCCGGCCTGATCCGGGTGTTCGAGGCCTGGCGCGACCAGACGGCGATCGACGCCCACTTCCAGACCGCGCATATGGCCGAATGGCGGTCGCACTGGCCCAGTTTCGGGGTTTCCGACCGCCGTCTGTTCGCCTACGAGACGGCCTCGCAACGCTCTCTCTGATCCGCTCATCCCGGCGAACGCCGGGATCCAGATTCACCCGCCGCAGACCGTGACTTCGCGCCCTACGCCCAGACCTATGACCTGGATCCCGGCATTCGCCGGGATGAGCGGGACAACAAACTACCCAAAGGTTCTCCCATGACCGACCTCCTCCTCCTGCCCGGCGACGGCATCGGCCCCGAAGTGATCGCCGAGGTGCGCAAGGTCGCCCGCGTGCTCACCCCCGACCTGCAGATCGCCGAGCGGCTGTTCGGCGGCTCGTCCTATGACGAGCACGGGGTCCCGCTGACCGAGGAGGCGCTCGCCGCCGCCAAGGCCGCCAAGGCGGTGCTGATGGGCGCGGTGGGCGGGCCGAAGTGGGCCAACGCCCCCCGCGACAAGCGCCCGGAAGCCGGCCTGCTGGCCCTTCGCGCCGGCATGGAGGTGTTCGCCAACCTGCGTCCGGCCCTGTGCTTCAATGCGCTCGCCGACGCCTCCAGCCTGAAGCGCGAGGTGGTCGAGGGCCTGGACTTCATGATCGTCCGCGAGCTGACCGGCGGCATCTATTTCGGCTCGCCCCGCTTCATCGAGGACGTCCCCACCGGCGGCAAGCGCGCCGTGGACACCCAGGTCTATACGACCGCCGAGATCGAGCGCGTGGCCCGCGTCGCCTTCGAACTGGCCCGCGGCCGGCGCAACAAGGTGACCTCGGCCGAGAAGTCCAACGTCATGGATTCCGGCCTGCTCTGGCGCCAGGTGGTCACCGACCTGCACGCCCGCGACTATGCCGACGTCGAGCTGGAGCACATCCTGGCCGACAACGCGGCCATGCAGATCGTCAAGAACCCCAAGCAGTTCGACGTCATGGTCACCGACAACCTGTTCGGCGACATCCTGTCGGACATCTCGGCCCAGCTGACCGGCTCGCTCGGCATGCTGCCCTCGGCGGCGTTGGGCGAGGCCGGCAAGCCTGGCCTCTATGAGCCCATCCACGGCTCGGCCCCGGACATCGCCGGCCAGGGGATCGCCAACCCGCTGGCGGCCATCCTGTCCTTCGAGATGGCTCTGCGCTGGTCGCTGGATCAGGCTGAGGCCGCCGACAAGCTCTATGCGGCGGTGATCAAGGCCCTGGACAGCGGCGCCCGCACCCGCGACCTGGGCGGCGCCCTCACCACCGCCCAGATGGGCGACGCGGTGATCGCGGCGCTCTAGAGCGCGGTATAGGCCGCTTCGATCAGCCGCCGGGCCCTGGGGTCGCCCAGGAGGTCGGCGGACTGGCGGTTCATGACATAGGCGCCGGCCAGCCCCGTTTCGGGGTCGGCGAAGGCGCAGGACCCGCCCCAGCCGGAGTGGCCGAAGGTCTCGGCCCCCGGTCCCCAGGGATGGACAGTCTCATTGCGCATGACGCCCGCGCCCCAGCTCATCTCATAGGGCAGGACCAGGTCCTGGCCGCGGATGCGCTCCCGCGAGAGCTCGGCGATCAGGGCCGGCGCCAGCACCATTTCGCCCTCCAGCCAGCCGCCATTGGCCAGCGCCCCCATCAGTCGGGCGAGGCCCAAGGCCGTGGCGTGGCCATTGGCCGAGGGGATCTCGATGCGGCGCCACTCCGCCTGGCCGCGGCCGGCCGGCGACGACCAGGCGGTCTGGAAGGCGGCGGCGAGGGCCGGGTTCGGCGCCCCGAACTTGGCCAGCGCCGAGGGCCGCTGCAGGTCGGCCACCCGGCCATGCTGGTCGTCGGGCAGGCCGATCCACAGGTCGAGATTAAGCGGCGCGGCCAGGTCCTCGCGCAGGGCGGTTCCCATGGTCCGCCCATCAACCCGACGGAAGATCTCGCCCGCCAGGTAGCCATAGGTGATCGGGTGATAGCCGCTGGCGGTTCCCGGCGGCCACAGGGGCGCCAGGGCGGCCAGCTTGGCGCAGATGGCGTCCCAGTCGAACCACAGGGCCGGATCCATCGCCTCGGGAAAGCCGGAGAGCCCGGCCTGGTGGCTCATCACCTGCTCGACGGTGATCCCGGCCTTGCCGGCTTGGGCGAAGTCCGGCCAGACCTCGGCCACCGGCTGGGCGTAGTCGAGCCTTCCCGCCTCCACCAGCCGCGCGATCAGGATCGCGGCGATGGCCTTGGTGGTGGAAAAGACCGGGGTCAGGGTCGCCGCGTCGAAGGCGCGCGTGCGGGCGCGGTCGGCGTGCCCGGCCCAAAGATCAACCACCACCTCGCCGCGCTCCACCAGGCAGAAGCGCGCGCCCAGCTCCCGGCCGGCGTCGAAATTGGCGGTGAAGGCCTCGCGGACGGAGGCGAAGCGGTCCGGGCAGACGCCGTGGACCTCGACCATCTAGGCCAGGCGCTCCATGCGCACGGTGGGCGAGGTGGCCTTCATCTTCTGGCCCATGGTCACGATGGGCAGTTCTGCCGATCCGAAGGTCTGGGCGGCGACGATGGTCTCCGCCACCCCGCTGACCGCGCGGGCCAGGGCGTAGGAGGTGGTCAGGCCGTCGATCAGGGCCGCGCCATAGAGGGCCGAGAGCAGATCGCCGGTGCCCTTGGGGGCCGAGTCGGCGCGCTGGTGGGCGGCCAGCCAGGCTTCCTTCTTGTCGGCATAGACCACGCCGATCTCCGAGCCGCGCTGGACCGAGGAGACCAGGACCGGCTTGCCCAGCAGGCGGGCGGAGTGCAGGGCCTGGGTCGGGGTGCGAGCCTCGGCCCCGGTCATCCGCTGCAGCTCCCAGGTATTGGGGGCGACGATGTCGGCGCGCGGCACCAGGTCGGTCAGCACAGCCTCGGCCACATCGGCTGGGACATAGAGCCCCTTGCCGGCGTCGCCGATGGTCGGGTCGACGATGATCACCGGCTTGCGGGCCTCGCGATCACGCGGCGCCCCGCGCACGGCGTCGATGGCCCGGGCCGCGGCGCGCACCTGGGGGGCGGAGGCGAAATAGCCGGTGAGCACCAGGTCCGTCTGGGCGAAGAGGCCGTTGGCCTCGATGCCGTCCAGCATGCCCTCCAGGGCTTCGACCGGCACGGCCGCGCCGCCGGGCGCGCCCCAGCCGGGGTGGCGGCCATAGAGGACCGTCGGGGCCACCATGCAGTCGATGCGGAAATGAGCCAGGGCGAGCGCCTGGGCGCCCCCGCCGACGCGGCTGGCGGAGACATGACTGGAAAGAATGAGCGCAAGCGGCATGGCGGTTTGCTTAGCCGACGGCGTCTTGGCCGTCATCCCCGGTTTGGGGCGGCCAGGCCCGGGAAGAACTCAGGATGAGGCCGGACCCGAAAAGAAGAGGCGGCCGAGGCCCGCGCCGGACTGGAAACAGCGCAGGCCCCGACCGCCGGGGTAGATCCTAGTAGCGGTAGTGCGAGGGCTTGAACGGGCCCTCGACCGGCACGCCGATATAGTCCGCCTGTTCCGTGGACAGCTTGGTCAGCTTGGCGCCGAGCTTTTCCAGGTGGAGCAGGGCCACCTTCTCGTCCAGGTGCTTGGGCAGGGTGTAGACGTCGGTCTTGTAGCTGTCACGGTTGGTGTGCAGCTCGATCTGGGCCAGGGTCTGGTTGGTGAAGCTGGCGCTCATCACAAAGCTGGGATGACCCGTGGCGTTGCCCAGGTTCACCAGGCGGCCTTCCGACAGGACGATGATCTTCTTGCCGTCCGGGAATTCCACGTGGTGGACCTGCGGCTTGATTTCGTCCCACTTGAAGTTGCGCAGGCCGGCGATCTGAATTTCAGAATCGAAGTGGCCGATGTTGCAGACGATGGCGTTGTTCTTCATCCGCCGCATGTGCTCGACGGTCAGGACGTCCTTGTTGCCGGTGGCGGTGACGAAGATGTCCGCCTTGTCGGCCACGTCGTCCATGGTCTGGACCTCAAAACCTTCCATGGCCGCCTGCAGGGCGCAGATCGGGTCGATCTCGGTGACCACGACGCGGGCGCCGCCATTGCGCAGGGACTGGGCCGAGCCCTTGCCGACGTCGCCATAGCCCAGGACCACGGCGACCTTGCCCGACAGCATCACGTCGGTGCCGCGGCGGATGGCGTCCACCAGGCTCTCGCGGCAGCCATACAGGTTGTCGAACTTGGACTTGGTGACGCTGTCATTGACGTTGATCGCCGGGAACGGCAGTTCGCCGCGCTCGGCCATCTGGTACAGGCGGTGGACGCCCGTGGTGGTCTCTTCCGACACGCCCTTGATGGCGTCGCGGATGGCCGAATAGAAGCCCGGCTTTTCCTTGATGTAGCGCTTCATCACCGTGAACAGCGCTTCTTCTTCCTCGTTCTGCGGGTTGGCCAGGATCGAGATGTCCTTCTCGGCCTTGGGGCCGAGGACGCAGAGCAGGGTCGCGTCGCCGCCGTCGTCGAGGATCAGGTTCGGATAGCCGCCGTCGGACCATTCGAAGATCCGGTGGGCGTAGTCCCAGTACTCCAGCAGCGTCTCGCCCTTGGTGGCGAACACCGGGGTGCCGTTGGCGGCGATGGCCGCGGCGGCGTGGTCCTGGGTCGAGAAGATGTTGCACGAGGCCCAGCGGACGTCCGCGCCCAGGGCTTCCAGGGTCTGGATCAGCACGGCGGTCTGGATGGTCATGTGCAGGGAGCCGGCGATGCGGGCGCCCTTCAGCGGCTGGGCCTTGCCGAACTCGGCGCGCACGGCCATCAGGCCGGGCATCTCGGTCTCGGCGATGGCGATCTCCTTGCGGCCGAAGTCGGCGAGGGAGATGTCTTTGACGACGTAGTCGGTCATGTCGGTCCTTGCGGGCGAAAAGAGGCTTTTCCGCTCTATAGCGGTCACCGCGCAGGGTATCAACTTACATATAAGGAATTCTTTATATGCACTCGCGCGGGGCGAAGCCGTCGCTCAGCGCCAGAATTTCTCGCTCTCGGCCACACGTGCGGCGGCCTTGCGGGCCCGCTTCAGGCCCCGCTTGCCGGTTCTGGCCCGCGCGGCGACCAGGCTCGTGGCCGCCTCCCGCTGGGCGAGGTCGAGCCGCAGCCCATCGAGCAGGGCCTTGGCCACGACGGCGTCATTGAGGGCGCCCAGCTCGTCCTGAAGGGCCTTGACCCGGGTCACCAGCCGGGCGGCGGGCCTGGCCGGGAACAGGCTGGCGAAGGCCTCGGCCGCATAGCGCAGCCCCTTGGCCTTGAGGCGCAGGCGGTGACGGCCGGCGACGTCCAGGGTCTCGAAATCCCCGGCCAGCCGCTTCCAGGCCTTCCAGCGTTGGGCGAGCGCGCGGGCGGCGAAGGCCCGGGCCGGCTCGGCCCGTCGCTGGGCGGGCGCCTTGCCCGGTCCGGCCACCCAGGCCCCGGTCTCGATCCAGGCCGCGGCCTCGATCACCAGGTCGCGGAACCGGCCCGAGGACAGGGCCGCGCAGGCCTTGGCGTAGGCGTGCGCCCGGGCCTGGGCCAGGGGCTCGGCCAGTAAGGCCGCCTCCGGCGCGCCCTCCAGGCTGGCGATGAAGACATCCAGGTCGCGGGCCTCGCCGCAGGTTCCGGCCAGCCATTTCAGCCCGGCGCGGATGCCGGGAGCCTCGGCGTCGCCCACCAGGTCGGCGCAGGCGGCGATGGCGCTGCGCAGGCGGCGCACCGCCACCCGAAGCTGATGCAGGGCCGCCTCGTCCGAGGTCTCGCGCACCAGGGCGGCGTTGGCGGCGATGGCCGACAGGCTGGCCCGCGCGATGACCTGGAAGGCCTCGGCCGCGCTCAGGTCCGCGTCCAGGGCGATCTTCTCCAGCCGCCGCGGCGCCAGCAGCGCGCCGTCCCCCAGGGCCTGGCCCTGGGCGGCCTTGCCCTCATAGGACAGGTAGAGCGGCGCGGTCTTCGACAGCTCGCGGGCCAGGTCGAACAGGGCGCGCGGCGACCCCGCCTTTAGCTCCAGCTCCAGCTCGCTGATCTCCCGGCGCGCATCGCCGGCCTGGATGGTCCCGAGGTCGGCGGCGATCTCCACCGCCGCGCCATGATAGGTCACCACCCGCTGGCGGCGCTCCACCGCCACGGTGAAGGCCGGCGCCAGGGCGCGGCGGCGCGGCCCGGTCAGGGCCTTCTTCAGGGCCGGCATGTCGAGGTCCAGGGCTTCGACCCGCTGCTCGTACTCTTCGCGTCCAAAGCCGTCGCCGCGCTTCAGGGTCTGGACGTGCTTGCCGCCGCTCTCGCGGACCCGCAGCGAGATGCGCCGCGCCTTCAGCCGGCCGTCGGGGGTGTCGAAATAGGTGGCTCGCAGCGCCTTGAGCTCGGTCTCGCCCTCCGGGGCGGCGGCCAGCAGGGCGTCCAGATCGCGGGGTTCGCAGAGGAACTTCAGCTCGATCTCGCGCTCGGGACCGGAAGATCTTGGACCAGACAGGGGCGCCTCCTCTGCGTCTGGCGACGGGCTCGTCCATAGCACCGCGCGGGGCGTAACGCATGAGCCAGATCAATCCAAGGTTTGCCTGCCGCAGCGCGACCGGTGTAAGCGGACCGACCCAAATTGAGGAATAGGTTATGAACGCCCCCGTCCTGAACCTCTCCGCCCCGGCTTCGCCTGCGCCCCGTCACGACTGGACCCTCGAAGAGGTCGAGGCCCTGTTCGAAACGCCCTTCATGGACCTGGTGTTCCGGGCCGCGGAGGTGCACCGCGCGAACTTCGACCCGTCGGAAGTCCAACTGTCCCAGCTCCTGTCGGTGAAGACCGGCGGCTGCCCGGAAAACTGCGGCTATTGCAGCCAGTCCCAGCACTTCAAGACCGCCACCACCGCCTCCAAGCTGATGGACGCTGAGGCCGTGATCGCCGCGGCCCGCGACGCCAAGGCCGGCGGCGCCCAGCGCTTCTGCATGGGCGCGGCCTGGCGCGACCTGAAGGATCGCGACACGCCCAAGGTCGCCGAGATGATCCGCGGGGTGAAGGCGCTGGGCCTGGAGACCTGCGCGACGCTGGGCATGATGACCCGCGATCAGGCCCAGGCGCTGAAGGACGCGGGCCTCGACTACTACAACCACAACCTCGACACCGGGCCGGACTATTACGACAAGGTGGTCACCACCCGGACCTACCAGGACCGGCTGGACACCCTGGAGGCGGTGCGCAGCGTCGGCATGAAGACCTGCTGCGGCGGCATTGTCGGCATGGGCGAGACCCGGCGGGACCGGGCCGGCCTGCTGCATGCCCTGGCCACCCTGCCGACCCACCCGGAAAGCCTGCCGATCAACGACCTGATGCCGATCCCCGGCACGCCGCTCGGGACTTCCGAGCCTGTCGACGGGCTGGAGTTCGTGCGCATGGTCGCCGTCGCCCGCATCGTCTGCCCCAAGAGCGTGGTGCGCCTGGCCGCTGGCCGCGAGCACATGTCCAATGAGCTCCAGGCCCTGTGCTTCCTGGCCGGGGTGAACTCGATCTTCATCGGCGGCCGCCTGCTGACCACCAACAACCCCGACCAGGACAAGGACGCGGTGCTGCGCAAGGAGCTGGGCCTGCGGCCGATGACGATGGCCTGAGGCCAAACGTCAACAAGGGTGTCATCCCGGAAAGCCGCGCCAGCGGCTTATCCGGGACCCATACACCCTGATTTTTCAGGACAAACCTGTGTCTATGGGTCCCGGTCTTTCGCTGACGCGAAAACCGGGATGACAGCAGGGTTGAGGGTGCGGCCTAGCCCAATCCCCCCCAACGCCCTATCTGGCATTCACCGGAGGGGCCGCGTGACATCCATCATTTCCGTTCAAGGTCTGTCCAAGACCTATGCCGGGGGCTTCCAGGCCCTCAAGACCGTGGACCTGGAGATCCGCAAGGGCGAGATCTTCGCCCTGCTGGGCCCCAACGGCGCGGGCAAGACGACGCTGATCAGCATCATCTGCGGCATCGTCAATCCGAGCACCGGAAGCGTCACCGCCGACGGCCACGACATCCTGAAAGACTACCGCGCCGCCCGCCAGGCGATCGGCCTGGTGCCGCAGGAACTGTCCACCGACGCCTTCGAGACCGTCTGGGCGACAGTGCGCTTCTCGCGCGGCCTGTTCGGCAAGCCGCCGAACCCGGCCTATCTGGAGAAGGTGCTCCGCGACCTGTCCCTGTGGGACAAGAAGGACGAGAAGATCATGGCGCTCTCCGGCGGCATGAAGCGCCGGGTGATGATCGCCAAGGCCCTGTCGCACGAGCCGCGCATCCTGTTCCTGGATGAGCCCACCGCCGGCGTCGACGTCGAGCTGCGCCGCGACATGTGGGAGATGGTGCGGGCCCTGCGCGAGAGCGGCGTCACCATCATCCTGACCACCCACTATATCGAAGAGGCCGAAGAGATGGCCGACCGCATCGGGGTGATCCGCAAGGGCGAGATCATCCTGGTGGAGGACAAGGACGTGCTGATGCGCAAGCTGGGCAAGAAGCAGCTGACGCTCACCCTGCAGACGCCTCTGACCGCCATTCCAACCGACCTGGCCGATGCGCCGCTAGAGCTCTCGGCCGATGGCCGCACGCTCACCTACACCTTCGATGCGCAGGCCGAAGAGACCGGGATCGCCGCCCTGCTGCGCCGGCTGTCGGCGGCGGGCGTGGACTTCACCGACCTCAACACCTCCGAGAGCTCGCTTGAGGAGATCTTCGTCAGCCTGGTGAGCGAGCGCGCATGAACCTCTACGCCATCCAGTCCATCTACCGCTTCGAGATGGAGCGCACCTGGCGCACGATCATCCAGTCCATCGCCTCGCCAGTGATCTCGACCTCGCTCTATTTCGTGGTGTTCGGGTCGGCCATCGGCGGCCGCATGGCCCAGATCGACGGGGTCTCCTACGGCGCCTTCATCGTGCCGGGTCTGATCATGCTGTCGGTGCTGACCGAAAGCATCTCCAACGCCAGCTTCGGCATCTACATGCCCAAGTGGTCGGGAACGATCTATGAGCTGCTGTCGGCCCCCGTCTCCCCGCTGGAGACGGTGATCGGCTATGTGGGCGCGGCCGCCTCGAAATCGGTGATCCTGGGGGTCATCATCCTGGCCACGGCCCGGGTCTTCGTGCCCTTCGAGATCGTCCACCCGTTCTGGATGATCGGCTTCCTGGTGCTGACCTCGGTCACCTTCTGTCTGTTCGGCTTCATCATCGGGGTCTGGGCCGACGGCTGGGAGAAGATGCAGATCGTGCCGATGATGATCGTCACGCCCCTGACCTTCCTGGGCGGCAGCTTCTATTCCATCGACATGCTGCCGCCGCTGTGGCGCCAGATCACCCTGTTCAACCCGGTGGTCTACCTGGTCTCCGGCTTCCGCTGGAGCTTCTACGGAATCTCCGACGTCGGCGTGGGCCTGAGCCTCGGCATGACCTTCGTCTTCATGCTCGCCTGCCTCGCCGCCATCACCTGGATCTTCCGCACCGGCTACAGGTTGAAGGTTTGATCCCACAGGGTGTCATCCCGGAAAGCGCGCAGCGCTTGTCCGGGACCCAGATGCGCTGGGCCTTCCGGAGATTTCGGTGTCTATGGGTCCCGGTCTTTCGCTGACGCGAAAACCGGGATGACAGTCCCGGGCCCTACTCGTCCTCGCCGAACTTGTCGGAGACCAGGGCGATCAGGGCGTCGAGGGCTGGGGTGGCTTCGGGGCCTTCGGCTTCGACCTCGATGCAGCAGCCGGGGCCGGCGGCCAGCATCATCAGGCCCATGATCGAGCGCGCGTCCACGGTCTGCCCGTCCTTGGAGACCTTGACCTCGGCGTCGAAGGACGAGGCCAGCTTGACGAACTTGGCCGACGCTCGGGCGTGCAGGCCGCGCTTGTTGATGATTTCAACGCTTCTTGTCGACGTCACTTTTCCCCCGCCAGGACGTAGGACGCCACGGAAATGTACTTGCGTCCAGCCTCCTGTGCGTGGGCCACGCAATCCTCGAGCGGCAGCTTGGCGCGGACGCTGGCCAGCTTGATCAGCATCGGCAGGTTCAGGCCGGCGATGACCTCGGCCTTGGTCTGTTCCATCACCGAGATGGCGAGGTTGGAGGGCGTGCCGCCGAACATGTCGGTGAGTAGGATCACGCCGGCGCCGACGTCCACCCGCCCACAGGCGTCCAGGATGTCCTTGCGACGCCGTTCCATGTCGTCGTCCGGCCCGATGCAGATGGCGGCGACCGCGCTTTGCGGGCCGACCACATGCTCCATGGCGAAGACGAACTCCTCGGCCAGGCGCCCGTGCGTGACGATCACGAGGCCGATCATTTGAACCTTCTCAACGGGAATCCCCAGCCCGCACGCGGCGGCGTCCGGCCGCGCAGGCGCCTTGATACGCTCCTTCCGCGCCGCCTCCAAGATGCTGCAATGCGCGCGCGAGCTTGCCGGGCGCGGAAGCTTCAAGCAGCGGGAGAATGACCAAGGGTAAGCTCAACCCTAAATGCTCCACCCGGGCGGGCGCCGGGATGCGATCCGGTACGCCCGGACGCGCCGCCAGGGCAATGCGGCAAAATGCGAGGGCGGGCTGGGTCACCACGTCCAGGCCCCGGACCTCCATGCGCCCGGCCAGGGTGTCCGGCGCGCGGCCATAGAGCGCGCCCCCGCTTTCCCAGATCACCACCCGGTCGTCCGCCACCAGCCGGAAGCCCTGGCCCAGGGCCCGCAGCGCCAGGTCGCTCTTGCCGCTGCCGGACGGGCCTTCGATCAGCACCCCGCGCCAGCCGGCGGGGCTCCAAAGGGCGATGAGCCCGGCGTGCAGGATCACCGCCGGGCCTCCGGCAGGACGACGATGAACCGTGCGCCCTGCACGGCGCCGGCCGCGTCCACCCGGTTTTCGGCCCGGATCGTCCCGCCATGGGCCTGGACGATCTGGCGGGCGATGGACAGGCCCAGGCCGGAATTGCCGCCGAAGGCCGCGCCCTTGGGCCGCGAGGTGTAGAAGCGCTCGAACACGGTCTCCAGATTGTCCGGCGGCACGCCTGGCCCGTCGTCCTCGACCACGGCCAAGGCCTCGCCGCGCTGGCGCTCCAGGGTCACCCGGACCTCGCCGCCCTCGGGACTGAAGGAGCGGGCGTTGTCGATCAGGTTTCGGAACACCTGGCCGATGGGGCCTTCTCGGCCGGAGACCAGGATCGGCTCCAGGGTCTGCGCCGGTGTGAAGCGCACGCCGACCTCGCCGGGCCGGGCCTGGGCGTCATAGAGCTGGACGATCTCGCCCATCAGCCGGCCCAGATCGAAGGCCCGCGGGTCCTCCCGCGACAGCTCGGCGTCCAGGCGCGAGGCGTTGGAGATATCGGTGACCAGCCGGTCCAGGCGCTGGACGTCCAGTTTCAGGATCCGAAGCAGCCGTTCGCGGGCCGCAGGGTCGGTGACGATGTCCAGGGTCTCCACCGCCGAGCGCATGGAGGTTAGCGGGTTCTTGATCTCGTGGGCCACGTCGGCGGCGAACCGCTCGATGGCGTCCATCCGCTCCGACAGCGCCCCGGTCATGGCCTCGAGCGAGCGGGTCAGGTCGCCCAGCTCGTCCTGGCGCCCGGCGATGTCGGGCAGGGAGATGGCGCGGGCCCGCGACAGGCGCACCCGGTCGGCGGCGCGGGCCAGGCGGCGCACCGGATGGGCGATCAGGTTGTTCAGCAACAGGGACGAGGCCAGGGTCACGGCGATCGACAACAGGATGAAAGGCAGCATGGCCGCCCGCTGGCGGGCGATCACCTGGTCCACGTCGCCGGCCTCCAGGGTCAGCACCCCCAGCACCGCCTGGACATGCTGGATCGGCAGGGAGACCGAGACCACCTGCTCGCCGTCGTCGCCCAGGCGCATGCCGGCCCGATGCTGGCCGTTCAGGGCCTCGCGGACTTCCCGCGCCAGCGCCTCCTTGGCCCGGTTCGGCGGCCCCGGAGGCGCCGCCGGCGCCTGGAGCTGCAGATTGACGCCGCCGTCGCCGTCCCGCGCCCGGGCCGGCGGCAGCACCTTCCACTCCACCCGGTCGGCGACCCAGTACGAATCGGCGATCAGCTTGCCGTGGGCGTCGAACAGCCTGGCCCGCTGGGTGCGCGGGTTGGACAACAGCTGCAGCACCTGGCTCGCATAGCCGGCGTCAAGCGCGGGGGTGGGTTCGCCCACCGTGGCGGTCTGGTCGATGATGGTGGCGATCAGCTCGCCCTGGGTGGCCAGGCTGTCGATGCGCGCGTTCACGAGGCCGCGGCGCAGCTCGTTCAGCACCAGGGCGCCGACGATCAGGATCGCCAGGCCCAGCATGTTGAGCACCAGGATCAGGCGGCCGATGCGTGAGTTCGGCAACCACCTGAGCCAGCCTGGACCGGGACCCCGGTCAGGCTTCGCGGTAGCGGTATCCGACGCCATAGAGGGTTTCGATCGCGTCGAACTCTTGATCCACTTCGCGGAACTTCTTGCGCATGCGCTTGATGTGGCTGTCGATGGTGCGGTCATCGACATAGACCTGATCGTCGTAGGCCGCGTCCATCAGGTTGTCGCGGCTCTTCACGAAGCCGGGCCGCTGGGCCAGGGACTGCAGCAGCAGGAACTCGGTGACCGTCAGCTTCACCGGCTTGCCGTCCCACAGGCAGTCGTGACGCGCCGGATCCAGGGTCAGCTTGCCGCGCTTCAGGGCCCGCGCGGCGGCGTCCGCCGCGGCCGGAGCCTGGGCTTCCTCGTCGTCCGCGCCGGCCCGGCGCAGCACCGCCTTCACCCGCTCCAGCAGCAGGCGCTGGCTGAAGGGCTTGTGCATGTAGTCGTCGGCGCCGAGGTTGAAGCCGAGGATCTCGTCGATCTCCTCGTCCTTCGAGGTCAGGATGATCACCGGCAGGTCGGAGGTCCGGCGCAGGCGGCGCAGGACTTCCATGCCGTCCATGCGCGGCATCTTCACGTCCAGGATCGCCAGGTCCGGCGGGTCGTTCTCCAGGGCGGCCAGCCCGGCGGCGCCGTCATAATAGGCCTTCACCGTGTGGCCGTGGCTTTCGAGGGCGAGGCTGACCGACGTGACGATGTTTTCGTCGTCGTCCACCAGGGTGATCTTGGCCATGTCTTGGGGTCGTGTCCTTCGCTGTTGCGAACGGTGGAGGTGTTCGCAAGCTAATCGTACCGCACAATGGCCTCAATGGGGCGAGTGTGGCCGAGCTCTATAAGGCTGAAACGAAAACGGCCTGCGTCTGATCCCTAGGCTGCGGCGATAAATCTCACCTTAAGCTTGTTGGGAGACCCTTGTTCGACCACGGGGGACGGGCATGGCCGGCGCGCAAATTCACTACGAGCTCTTCATCCGCAAGGCGGTGGGCGGCGCCTGGACCCTCGACATGGCCACCGAGGATCGCGGCCTGGCGGTGAAGTCCGCCGAAGAGATGATGAAGGCCGGCAAGGTCGTGGCGGTGCGGGTCAACAAGGAGACCCTGGACCCCGAGACCCGCGAGTTCCGCTCCGTCTCCATCCTGACCCTGGGCGCCGCTGAACCCGCCAAGAAGGCCCAGCCGGAACGGGACAACGAGCCGCTCTGCTTCACCCCCCAGGACCTCTACACCGCCCATGCCCGCGAGCGGATCGGACGGCTGCTGGACAACTGGCTGGACCGCCGCAGCGCCACCCCCTTCGAGCTTCTGCACCGCCCGGACCTGGTGGAGGAGCTGGAGAGCTCAGGCACCGACCTGCAGCACGCTATCCAGAAGATCGCCATCCCCGAGGCCCAGGCCCGCGGCAAGTCCGTGCACGAGCTGATGCGCACCTTCCAGGCCCTGACCGAGCGGGCCATCGAGCGGATCCTGAAGGACGCCCGCAAAGGGAACCTGCCCGACGTCGACAAGGAAGGCTTCGCCAAGGCCGCCGAGCGGGTCAGCAAGGAGCCGGAGCGCACCTACCTGCTGGGCGCCGGCGTCGCCGCCTCCATCGCGCCCGGCCGCAACTGGTCGGAAAAGGTGCTGCGCCTGCTCGACCTGGCCGACGCCGCCCCGACCTTCGGCCCGCCCCGGGGGCTGGCGCTGTCGGTGATCGAACAGCCCCTGGCCGAGATCCTGGGCTCCCGCGCCGGGCTGGACGACCTGATCGGCAAGGACCTGGACCTGGGCGTGCGCCTGGCGGCCATGAGCCGGCTGGCGGCGGCCGGCGCGGTCGAGGCGCTGATGAAGATCGAGCCCATGGTGGCCAAGATCATGCCGCCCCAGACCGAGGCCACCGAACGCCTGGCCAAGTGGCTGGCCACCGAGGACTTCCAGGCGGTGCGCGTCGCCATCGCCAAGCGGGTGCTGCGTGACCTGACCGGCCCCCGGCGGTTGAAGCCCAATGATCCGGTGGCCGAGATCGAGGTGATGCGGGCGCTGGCCATGGCGCTCACCGCCGCCGCCGACAGCCTGGTGCCGCTGGACGATGTCCAGGCCGCCTTCGTCACCCGCTCGCGCTCGCTGCTCACCGCCGACTTCGTGGAGGGCTACCTGTCCCGCGACCGCTCGGCCCGCGACGAGGTCCAGTCCCTGGTCTGGCTGGTGGAGAACGTCATCGGCGCCGCCAACAAGCGCCAGGCCGGCCGCTACCTGGCCGGCGCCGTGGCCGGCATGAAGTTCGAAAAGGAATTCCGCAACGGCCCCGACGCGCCTGGCCTGAAGCTGGAGGCCCTGGCCGGCCTGCAGCAGGCCGTCGCCCGCTCCGGCCTGGCGGTGGAGGACTACGGCCCCCTCCAGGCCAAGCTCGGCGACGTGGGCGGCATGGTCGAAGCCGATTCAAAAGTGGTGGCGGTGATCGCCAAGGCCCAGACCTCGCCGGCCCTGCGGCTCCTGGTGCTGCTGCGCATGGCCGCCGGCCAGATCGCCCCCCTGGGCCCCGCCGCCGACCGGGCGCGGGTCGAGGCCCTGAAGCTGATCCGCCTGGACGAGACCCGCAACGACCTGGCCAACGTCCCCGAACGCATGGGTCAGATCCGCGACCTGATGGCCCAGATCAAGGCGGCTTAGAGCCCGGACCCACGAACGGCGTGAGGTGTCCTTCTCCCCTTGTGGGAGAAGGTGGCCCTGCGGAGCAGGGTCGGATGAGGGGTCTCTCAAACCTCTCCGGGAAGGCAATTTCCGGCAATTGCGGAAAGGGGCGTGCGACCCCTCATCCGTCGGGCTGCTCGCCCGACACCTTCTCCCACAAGGGGAGAAGGAACCCATCTAGCCGGATTCCACTCAGCCTGATTGACCGGCCCCTATAGCCCCAGCACGTCCTTCAACGCGCCAGCCACCAACGCCACATCCTCATCCGTCATCCCCGGATAGAGCGGCAGGGACAGACAGCGGGCGTACCAGGCGTCCGCCCCCGGCAGAGGCTGATCGCCATAGAGGCCCACATAGTAGGGCTGGCGGTTGACCGGGATGTAGTGGACCTGGGTTCCCACCCCGCGCGCCTTCAAGGCCTCGACCACCTCCAGCCGGGTCTTGCCCAGGCCCTTGAAGTCGATCAGGGCGACCATCAGGTGCAGGGCCGGGTCGCTCCAGTCGGGGCGGGCTGCGATCCGCAAACTGGGCGCCAGGGGCGCGAGCGCGGCTTCATAGAGCGCCGCCAGCGCCCGCCGGCGGGCCGCGAACCGGTCGAGCTTCTTCAGCTGCGACAGGCCGAGCGCGCACAGGATGTCCGGCAGGCGATAGTTGAAGCCCGGCTCCGGCATCTCGTACCACCAGGGCTCGCACCCCTGCGGCCGGACCATGCCGTGGGTCCGCAGGGAGCGCAGGCGTTCGGCCAGGCCCGCGTCATTGGTCGTGACCATGCCCCCTTCGCCGGTGGCGATGGTCTTCACCGGATGGAACGAGAAGGTGGCCATGGCCGAATGCCGGCCGTCGCCCACCTGGTTTCGGACATTGCCGAACACCGCCTCCGAGCCCAGGGCGTGGGGGGCGTCCTCCACCAGCACCGCGCCATGCTCTGCCGCCAAGGCCGCCAAGGCCGGCAGTTCGGCCACGTCGCCGCGCAGGTGCACCGGCAACACCGCGCGCAGCCGCCGGTCGCCCACCTTGCCCAGGGCCTGCGCCAAGGTGTCCGGCGTCATCAGGCCGGTGTCGGGATCGACGTCGGCGAAGATCACGTCGGCGCCGACATAGCGGGCGCAGTTGGCGGTCGCCAGGAAGGTGACGGCCGGGGCGATGCAGACCTCGCCCGGCTTCACGTCCAGGGCCAGCATGGCCAGGTGCAGGGCCGCCGTGCCGTTGGAACAGGCCACCGCATGGCCCGCGCCCACCTTGGCGGCGAAGGCGTCTTCAAACGCCTGGACCGTCGGGCCGGTGGTCAGGAAATCCGCACGCAGGGCCTCGGCGACCGCCGCGATGTCGTCATCCTCGATGGTCTGGCGGCCATAGGGCAGCATGGGTTCAGTCCCCGGCTCGCCTACGCGGCGGCGTCTCGGCCAGCAGGTCCAGCAGACCCTGTCCGCTCAGCCACTCGTCATTGGAGTCCGAGGCGTAGGAGAAGCCGTCCGGCGCCATGGCGTGGTCGAAGGCGAAGGACTTGCGGGCGTATTCCACGAAGGCCGGCTCAATGGCGTAGCGGTCGCCAAGGTCCACCGTGGTGCGGGCGTCGTCCACCGAGATCATCATCTCGTGCAGCTTCTCGCCGGGCCGGATGCCGATCACCTTGATGGGCAGGCCGGGCGCCAGGGCCTCGGCCAGGTCGGTCATCTTCATGGAGGGGATCTTGGGCACGAAGATCTCGCCGCCGCGCATAAGGCTGAGCGAGGACAGCACGAAATCGACCCCCTGGTTCAGGGTGATCCAGAACCGCGTCATGCGCGGGTCGGTGATCGGCAGCTCCTTGACGCCCTGGGCCAGCAGCCGCTGGAACAGGGGCGCGACAGAGCCGCGCGAGCCCACCACATTGCCATAGCGGACCACGGCGAACCGGGCGCCGATGTCGCCGGACAGGTTGTTGGCGGCCACGAAGGTCTTGTCGGAGGCCAGCTTGGTCGCGCCGTACAGGTTGGCGGGGTTGCAGGCCTTGTCGGTGGACAGGGCCACCACCTGCTTCACCCGGTTGGTCAGGCAGGCCCAGACCACGTTCTCGGCGCCCAGCACATTGGTGTGGATGCATTCGGACGGATTGTACTCCGCCGCCGGCACCTGCTTCAGGGCCGCGGCGTGGATCACGATATCCACCCCCCGGAAGGCCAGGGTCAGGCGCTCGCGGTCCCGCACATCGCCCAGGAAGAAGCGCATGGCGGACATCGCCTCGGGGCCGAACTTCTCGGTCAGGTCGATCTGCATCTCGTGCTGCTTCAGCTCGTCGCGCGAGAAGACGATCAACTTGCGCGGCTTGAACCGGGACAGGACGGTCTCGATGAACCGCCGGCCGAACGAGCCGGTGCCGCCCGTGACCAGGATCACCTTGCCGTCGAGATCAGGGAGGTTGTTGGCGAAGCGATGCACGGCGGTCTCTTTCGGGCGGATGCGAATCTTCGCCGCACTGTCCGCGCCCGCGCGTAAAGAGACCGCTAACCATGATGTGGCGTCCTGTCGCGCATGAACCGCCGCCGCATTCTCGCCGCCGCCGCCCGGCTCGCGGGCGTCCTCCTGGTCGGCCTTCAGCCTCAAGCCGCCCTGGCCAGCGGCAAGAAGACCGAGGCCGAGGGCGACAAGAAGTCCGGCGGGACCACTTACATCGCCATCTCGACCCTGACCGCGACGGTGCTGAAGCCGGACGGCCGGCGCGGCGTGCTCAGCATCGACCTGGGCCTGGACATCCCCGACAAGGCGCTGCGGGAACGGACCACCCTGGTCCTGCCGCGTCTGCGCGCCGCCTTCATCCAGACGGTGCAGATCTACGCCGCCGGCATGCCCCAGGGCCCGCCCCCCAGCGTCGACTACCTGTCCCGCGAACTCCAGCGCCAGACCGATGTCACCCTGGGCCAGAAGGGCGCCAAGCTCCTGATGGGCTCGGTGCTGATGAACTAGGCTCGGCGAGGCCGGCCATGACGGCGTGTTAGCGGGAACTAGCCCCCGCCGCCTCATCCATGAACCGGGCCAGGGTCAGGTCCAGCTCGGTCACGCCGTCGGCGTCGTGGGTGGTCAGGGTGACCTCGACCCGGTTGTAGACATTGAACCACTCCGGATGGTGGTCCAGCTGCTCAGCCTTGAGCGCGCAGCGCGCCATGAACCCGAAGGCGGCGTTGAAGTCCGCGAACCGATAGGCCCGGAAGATCGCCTCCCGCGCGCCCTCGGCCCGCCGCCAGTGCGGCAGCTGGGCGAGGACGGCCTCAATGGGCTGGCGGGCCGGCCGGCTCACGGCTCGTCGCCGGGATCGAAGGTCATGCCGGTGATGTCGCCCAGTTCGCGCAGGGTCTGGGTGACCGAGACCACCTTGATCGCCTTCATGCCCAGCTGAGAGGCCGGCTTGCAGTTGATGCCGAGGTCGTCGAGGTAGACGCAATTCTCCGGGGCGACCCCCAAGAGCTCGCACATCATCTGGTAGATCTTCGGGTCGGGCTTGCGCACGCCGGCCTTGGAGCTTTCGATGATGGCGTCGAACAGCGGCATGACCTGGCCCATGGCGCCGGCCATGCGCTGGCCAGCGTCCTGGCCCGGGCTGTGCTCGGAGACCACGTTGTTGGTGATGCAGCCGACCTTGTAGCGGGCCTTGCAGGCCTTCAGCGCCTCGACCATCGGCGGCCGCAGCCGGCCTGACAGCAGCGGCAGGACGTCGGCGCCGCGCACCGGATGGCCGAGCGCGGTGGATTCTTCCAGGAACAGGGTGTCGAAGGCGCCGGCCCCGATCTCGTTCCGCTCGAACAGGGCCCAGGCGTTGGTGTCGGGATTGGTGGCGTTCACCCGCCGGATCAGGTCCTTGGGCAGGCCGCGCTCGGCCTCGTACCGGTTGAAGGCCTCGAAGGGCGAGGAGGTGAACACCCCGCCGAAATCCCAGATCACCGCTTCCAGAGCCATCGTGCCGTCCGATCCCGCGTTCACTTGAAAAATGCGGCGCGACGCTAGTTAGGCGAACCCCGACGTGCAAGAGAGTTGGCCCGATGTCGCTCGCCAGCCTGCCTCGCCCGCTTCGCCTCGCCCTCTATGCCGGGGCCGCCGCCGTCCTTCTGGCGCTGACCCTCGCGCCGTCGGAAGACCTGCCCTCTGTGAACCTGTGGGACAAGGCCGAGCACGCCGTGGCCTGGATGGTGCTGACCGGCCTGGGCCTCGTCCTGTCGCCGCGCAGGCCCCGCGCCATCGCCGGGTTCGCCCTGGCCTTCGGCGCCCTGGTGGAGATCCTGCAGGGCCTGCTGCCCATCGGCCGGGACGCCGATATCCGCGACCTGCTGGCCGACAGCGTCGGCATCGGCGCGGCCCTGCTGGTCTATCTGCTGGTGCGTGGGGCGCGCCGGCGGTGAGCCCGCGCCACACCCCCTGGGCGGAGGCCCGCGACTTCTCCATCGGCCTGAGGCCCATCACGCCCGAGGCCTGGCTGGAGGGCGGCGAGGCCGATCCGTCCGCCCGCAAGGACGCCCTGCTGGCCGCCCATGGCGACCTGGTCTGGGGAGAGACCGACGGCTCGCGCCCCGGCCAGGCCGAGGCCGCCGGCCTGGTGGCCGAGGCGCTCGGGCGGGACTGGAGGCCGGTCACCGACAGGGACGACCCGCCGCTTCTGGCCGCCGCCCGCCAGGTCGCCGACGACCTGATCCTGATGGAAAAGCGCGACGGCGCCTGGCGCCTGACCGCGTTGAGCCTCTGCGCGCCGACCTTCTTCACCGCCCCGGAGGTGCTGGGCAAAAGCCTGGCTGAGCTGCACGGCCCGGTGAACGGCTTCGCCGAGCGTTTCCTGGCCCGGGTGGAGCGCATCTTCGAGGGCCTGCGGCCTGACCTGATCCTGGAGCGGCGCAACTGGACCGTGGTCAATTCCGGCGACAGCTTCACGCCCTTCTCGGCCCCCGTGCGCGCCAGGGTGGGCGAGATCACGCCGCAGACCGCCGGCCAGGCCCTCTATACCCGCGTCGAGCGCCAGACCCTGCGGCGGTTGCCGGACACCGGCGGCGCCCTCTTCACCATCCGCATCTGGCTCGATCCCCTGGAGCGGGTCGCCGAGACGCCGGAGAGCCTGGCGGCTTTCGCCCAGGCCTGGCGCGAGGCCCCCGAGCCTTTTCGCGCCTACAAGGGGTTTTCGCTTTATGCGCCCCTGGTCGAAGCCTTCCTTCGCGCCCAGGGTGAAACTCACAGCGTTAACGTGTAACGATCCTCATCGTCCGGCGGTCATTCAGTTCCGAGCCGCCGGAGGGGCCATGCGCCTCAGCCTCATCCTTACCGCCGCCCTGACCGCCCTGGTCCTCAGCGGCTGCGATCAGCTGCCCCGCATCGCGGTTCTGCCGCCGAAATCGGGCGACTGCTGCCAATGCGCCACCCCGGCCAAGTCCGCCTGTCCCACCACGACCGCCGCCGCGCCCGCGGCGGTCCCGGCGGCCAAGATCCCCGCCGAGCCGGTGATGGAGGCCGAGGCGCCCACCGCCCCGGTCCAGCGTCGCCACGTGGTTCGCGCCCACAGCCAGGCCCAGGTTCAGGTGCGGCGCCAGACCTTGACCTATGCCGGCGGCCCGGCCCCGGCGCCGGCCTATGACGGCCAGGTCTATGTGCCGGAGACCCACGCCTACGCTCGCGTCGACGCGCAGGAGACCCGGACCGAACGCTATTCGGAACGCCAGGAGTCCTACGGCTACGTTCAGGGCGGCCACGCCCAAGGCGCCTATGTCGAGAACGGCTACGCCCAAGGCGGCTATGTCCAGGGTGGCTACGTCCAAAGCGGCTACGCCCAGGGCGGCCCGCCGCGTGGCCCGTGCCCCTGCGGCCCGACGCCGGCGGCCGGCCGCGACCGCGACGGCTTCCTGACCTGGCCGGGCAAGCTCGCCCAGCGACCCTAAGCCCCGCCTCCGCGCGCGGCCCGCGATTTGCGGCCGAGCTTCCCACGGTCCCGCTTCGGGACAAGTCCGGGAAACGAGAACCAAGATGCGATCGCCCAACGGCCCCCTGTTCAAGCGCTACGAAATCGTCGCCATCGTCCTGTTCCTGACCGCCGCCGCGGCCATCGCCGGCATGGGCCTGGTCTACTAGGCGCAACTATTCAGCGCTTGAAAAACTCCCCATTTCGAGTACCCCCAGATCTGGGGTAGGGTTGCGGCGCGCGTGAATCTCTCCACTGTCGCCACAACCAGGGATGGGGGGCCAGCACGTCAAGATGAAGCCGAGATTGGTCTCGAGGCTCAGCAGCGAATACCTGCTCTGGTTCCTGGGCCAGGTCCGGCAGGCGTTCGACGGCGACGTGATCAAGGGCGTGATCTTCCTGGCGGTCACCCAGGCCAATGTGCGCCACATCGACGAAGGCTCTCCCGCCGGCTGGACCGAGCTGGATAATCCGCCGCCGGACAACCTGCGCCGGCCGGTCTCCGCCGGCGCCGTGGCCGTGGCCCTGGGCGTGCCCAAGGAAACCGCCCGCCGCAAGATTCGCGAACTGGTCAGCGCCCGCTTCTGCGCCCTGGCGCCGGGTGGGGTGATCGTGCCGCGGCGGGTGTTCCTGCGGCCCGGCAACGCCTCGGGCCTGAAGCGCAACGCGGAGCACCTGCGCGCCCTGTTCTCCGCGCTCGACCGGCACGAGGTAGGCCTGGTGCGCCGCTACTGCCTGGCCGTGGGCGAGGCGCGCCTGCGTCAACTGGGCCGGGTCAGCACCGACTTCACCCTGCGCGCCACCGGCATCCTGCGCGGCCTCTGCGACGGCGAGCTGCTGGCCGGACTGATCTTCCTGTCGATCAATGTCGCCAACGTCCGCCACATCACCGCGGCGCACGAACCCCTCTACGCCACCGCCGAAGACCCGCCGCCGAACAGCGAGCGCCATCCGATCTCCGCCCTGGCCCTGTCCCGCGAGCTCGGCATTCCCGCCGAGACCGTGCGCCGTCATGTGCGCCAACTGGAGGCCGCCGGCTATTGTATCGCCGTCAAGGGCGGGCTGGTCGTCCCCACCGAGGTGCTGATGCAGCCCAAGTTCAAGGCCGCGGTGGCCCAGGCGGCGGAGAACCTGGTCTGGCTGCTTGAGGAGCTGGTGCGGGTCGGGGTCCTGCAACTGCGGTCCGAACCATCGCTGCCCGAGCCGGTGGCCGGCTGACCCCGCCGATGATCCTGGCCGCCTTCCGCAGCGGGCGCCTGACAAACTGTTCCGGGACTGTCACATCCCCGTGCCACTTAGCCGGCGTGCGGAGGACTTGAGATGACGGCGCGGATCCTGCCCCTGACGGGGGTCGAGAACTTCCGGGACTATGGCGACTACGCCGGCCGCGGCGGGCGCGTGGCGGCGGGACGCCTCTATCGCTCCGCCCACCACGGCAAGGCGACGTCAGAGGACCTGGCGGTCATCGGCGGCCTGGGCCTGGCCGCCGTCGTGGACCTGCGCCGCCCGATGGAGCGGGACGCCGAGCCCACCCCGCGCCCGCCGGGCTTCGCCGGCCAGGTGATCGAGTGCGACCTGGGCGACCGGGCCGAGGCGCCCCACGTCGCCTTCCTGCGCGAGACTGACCTGACGCCGGACAGCGTCACCGCCTTCTTCATGGACTACTACGCCCACGCCCCCTTCGAGCCCCGGCACCTGGAGCTGTTCCGGCGCTATTTCGAGGCCCTGGTCACCGTCGATGGGCCGGTGCTGATCCACTGCACCGCCGGCAAGGACCGGACCGGCCTGCTGGCGGCCCTGACCCACCATGTGCTGGGCGTGGCCCATGACGACATCATCGCCGATTACCTCCTGACCAACCAGGCGGCCCGGCTCGAGGCCCGCGCCCCAACCGTCGCCGAGAACCTGGAGAAGATGCTGGGCAAGCGGCCGTCGGACGTCGCGGTCCACGCCTTCCTGGGCGTGGAGGCGGCCTATCTGGAGCGCGCCCTGCAGGCCATCGTCGAGGCTCGCGGCTCGCTGGACGCCTATCTGGCGGACCTCGGCCTGGACGCCGCCGCGGCCGAGACCCTGCGCGCCCGACTGATCAGCTAAGCCAGTCCAGCATGCCGAGCTTGGCCATCCAGGCCAGGCTCATATGCACATTGCGCCGCTTCGGTCCGGGGAAGCCGACCAGGATGTCGCGGACCGACAGCGGCCCTTCGGCGGTCAGCCGGCGCAGGATCTCCGCGTGCTCCTCCGGCCCTGCCCGCCAGGCGCCGAACGCCTTGTCCAGGATGAGCTCGCCCGCGCGGGCCAGGTCCGCCTCGCCGATCCCCGGTCGGACGCTCAGCCTGGCGTTCAGGCGCAGGACGTGGGTGGGGAAGGCGTCGAAGTCGGTGAAGGGATCGCCGCTCACCGGGTCGGTGACGGGCAGGGGCGCCGGGCCGGGGCTTGCGGCGCGGACCGCCGCCAGCTCGTCGATCAGGCCGCGGATCTGGCGCGCCACCACCGGCCAGTCGCAGAACGACGCCACCCGGGCGCGGCCCGCCTCGCCCATGCGGCGGCGCAGATCCGGATTGTCGATCAGGGCGGCCAGGGCCTCGGCGGCGCGGCCCACATGCACCGCTGTGTGCTGGGCGATGGCCCCCACATAGTTCTGGTAGGTGTCGAACTGGACCAGGTGGCGCGCGGTCATGTGTTCGCCCATCACCCTTGGCGGCCCGCCGAGCGTCGGGATCAGGAAGCCCTCCATCCCGTCGCGCACCGTGTAGCGATAGCCGTCCCAGTCGGACACGACCACGGGCAGGCCGGCGGCCATGGCCTCGATCGGCGTGATTCCGAAGGTCTCCTGGATGTTGTCGACCAGGGAGATGAAGATGTCCGAGGCGGCCCAGAGCTCGCCCAGCAGTTCGCGGTCATTGCCGTTCAGCAGCTCCAGCCGCACCGATGGCGCATAGGCCTTGGCGGCGGAGACATAGAATTCGCGGTCCCGGTCCCCGCCGGGGAACCAGCCGGACATGGCGAACACCACCTTGCGGCCGGTGCGGGCGGCGGCCTCCTCCACGGCGCGGAACATCGGCTGCGGGAAGGCCTTCTCGAAGAAGGACAACCGCCCGACCCACAGGACCAGCACATCGTCCGGTTCCAGGCCCAGGGCCTCGCGGCGGCTGCGGCGGACCTGCGGGCGGTCGGCCAGGGCGGCCATGGCCGGGCCGTCCACTCCCAGCGGAATGAGCGGCAGGCGCGGCTGCGGCCGCTTGGTCGCCCCCATCCGGTCGGCCAGATGGTCATGCCAGGAGTCGAACAGGGCCTGGGTGGCGTCGCGCACCACCGGCGAGGTGCAGATGATCGCGTCCCAGTCCTGGGTCGGCGCGGCCAGGTTCGACACCAGGTCCTGGCGGATGGCCGGCGGCGCCAGGGTGTGGATCAGGCCGATCAGACTATAGGCCCGGTCCCCCGCCTGCCGGCGTCGCTGCCAGGCCAGGTCCGACAGGGTCAGGCTGCCGCGCAGCAGGGCGCCGGCCTGGATCGCGGGCTGCAGGTTCAGGATCGGCCCGGCCCCCAGCTCGACCGGCGGCGTCTCGCCGGGGAACAGGCTCTCGGCCAGGCCCTCGGGGGTGATCTCGCGCACGGTCAGGAAGTCCAGGCGCGTGAAGTCCGCGTGCCGCGCCAGGGCCTGGTAGAGCTGGAGATTGGCGATCCGCTGGCCGAAGGGGTTCTCGGGCAGGCCCACCTGGCCGGAGGGGCTGTAGATACTCAGGCTCTGACCCAAGGTGCTCGGTCTCCAACTCACCGGACGCCGACGTCCGCCACTGGGCGCAGACCATGCCCACGCCGCGGTCGGACAACAAGCCCACGGCCGGCCTTTGCGGCCCGCTTGCGCGCGGCCGGAAATGGTCTATCTATGAAAAGGCTAACGGAGCTTCAGTCGACATGGCCCAGGCCCTCGACATCGCCGTCCTCTTCTGCGCCGCCCTCTCCGGGCTGGCCATGGTCGCGCGCGCCGCCAGCAAACCCATGTTCGCCATGATGATTATCACCACCCAGCCCAGGGGCCGGCGGCGAACGCGCGCGTCTTAGGACGCCACAAGCCAGACGATCGCAAGATCAGCCGCCCCGCTCCCTCCCGGACGCGGGGTTTTTTATTGCGCGCGTCCGGTGCTTCCCCACTCCACCAAAGGATCCGACCACCATGACCGCCGTTTCAGACCTGGCCGCAGAGCCCAGCCACGCCGACCGCCTGCACGTCTTCCTCGTCGCCGCCCGCCACGCCCGCGCCGCCCTGCGGGCCATCGAGGACGGCCTGTGGATGTCCGGGGCCGAACTTTGCGGCCTGTCCCTGCGCCCGGTGGGCCAGATCGTCGAGGGCGTCGTGCGGCTCAAGGGCCTGAACGACCCGCAGGCCGACCGGCTCGCCGACCGCCTGGCCTCTGGCCTCGGCGTCCAGGGCGTCCGCGTCGAGCATCATGTGGGGCTCAAATGACCTGGCCCGCCAACGTCCAGCCGTCCCGTCGCCATGTCTTCCTGGTCGAGACCGACCAGGGGCCGGACGTCCTCCTGCGGGTGCTGGGTCCCTTCGCCCTGATGGGCGCCCGCATCGTCGGCCTGGGGCTCACCCCGGGAGAGGGCCGCCAGGACCTGCGCATCGAGGTTGAGCTTGAACCGGACGCCGCGGGCCAGATCGGCCGGCGCCTGGACGCCATGCCGGCGGTGCGTGGGGTCGGGCTGGGTTGGGTGACCCCGGTTTAGCCCGAGACCCGGTCGCTCCCGGCCAGCAGCCGATAGACGCTGGCCCGGCCGATGTTCAGCTCGCGGGCGATCTCGGTGGCGCCCTTGCCCTGGGCCTTGAGGGTGCGCACCGCCTCCACCGGAATGGTCGCCGGCCGGCCGCGATAGGCGCCGGCGCGCTTGGTCCGCGCCACCACCTCGGCTTTGCGTTCCCGCTTGGACGCCTGCTCGAAAGCCGCCAGGCTGCGCACCGCCTGAAGCACCGCCTCGCCCTGGGCCCCGGAGGTGTCGAGCCCGGCCTCGCCCAGGGCCACCAGGGCCACCTTGCGGTCCTGGAAGCGGGCCAGCACCCCGGCCAGCTCGCTCAGGGAGCCCGCCACCCGATCCAGGCTGGCCACCACCAGCACGTCGCCTTCTGCGGCGCAGTCGAGAATGTTGCCGAGTTCGCGCCGCCCGCCCTTGCGGGCCTCAAAGAAGATCTTGCCGCAGCCATTGGCCCGCAGCGCGGCGAGCTGCGCCTTGATCGGCGGGCCGCCATCCGTGTCTCGAACGTAGCCGATGCGCGCCACGAAGCCTCCTTACGCGCCCGAACTGGTGGGCGGACCTGTCTCGCAGGTTGCAAGGTGCGGGCTTTTGAGACGCTTGGCGACGCGGCGTACTGTCGCCCTCAAGTTGGGTGTATTCTTTGTGCAACCAACGCGCGTTCGTCGAACGCTGTTCGCGTCAGGCGGCGTCGTAGAGCAGCCGCGCGGCGGCCAGGTCCTGCACCACATGGCCCAGCGACTTGTAGACCGTGACCTGGTCGCGCGACTGGCGGCCGGTCAGCGCGCCTGAGAACACCTGGCCGATCTCCCCCACCAGATGGGCGTCACTGATCAGGCCCGCGGCCTTGGCGGACAGGAACTCGGCGCCCTGGGCCAGCACGCCCTCGCGGCTGTCGGCGATGAAGCGGGCGCGGACCACCAGCTCGGAATCGACCTCCACCGGCCCGGCGTAGCTCGAGCCCACCAGGTTCAGGTGGGTTCCGGGGGCGACCCAGGCGCCCATCAGGATCGGCTCGCGGGCCGCGGTGAGCGTGCAGATGATGTCGGCCTCGGCGACGGCGGCGGGTGCGTCCGGCGCGGCGGCCACCGCCAGGCCGGTCTCGGCCGCCATCTCCCGCGCAAAGGTCTCGGCCCGGCCAGGATCGCGGCCCCAGACCGTGACCGCCTGCAGCCGGCGCACGCGCGAGATCGCCCTCAAGTGGGTGCGGGCCTGCTCGCCATAGCCCAGCAGGGCCAGGCGGCTGGCGTCCGGGCGGGCCAGGACGTCGGTCGCCGCGGCGCTGGCGGCGGCGGTGCGGATCGCGGTGACCTCGCCGGCATGAAGCACACAGACCGGCGCGCCGCTCTCGGCGTCGAACAGCACGATCACCCCCTGGTGCGACTGGACGCCCTTGGCGAAGTTCTCCGGAAACACGCTGATCAGCTTGGCGCCGAACATCGCCCGCTCGCCGAGCGCCCCCGGCATCACCCCGAACATCCGCCCGTCCGCCATGGGGATGATCGACCGCAGCAGCTGGCGGGTCTCCCCGGCCGAAAAGGCGATCATCGCCTCGCGCACCGCCGGGATGCAGACCTCATAGGTCAGGCGCTGGGCCACCTCGTCCCGGTCGATGAATCGCATGAGCCCCTCCATTGGTCCCCAACCTAGCCCGCGCCGCCGCCCCCGGCCCAGGCCTTCCGGGGCCAAATGCCCTCCCAGGTAGCGCTCGACCTCACCGCCAGGCTGTGAGACTCTGCCAAGCTTAGTGTTCCAGAGCAGAGCCTAGGACGAGGCCATGCCCCATCGTTACGCGCACGAGGCGAACATCGCCCGTTACCGCCAGCTGCTTGAAAAAGAGTCGGACCCCGACCGCCGCGCGGTCCTGCAACAGCTGCTGATCAACGAGGAAAGCGGCGTCTTCGCCGCCCCGGAGGAGGACGACGAGGCGGACCCGGCGACCTAGAGCAGCATGGCGTGCTCGGCCCGCAGGGCCGCCACCAGGGCGTCCACATCCTGTTCTGTGGTGAACAGGCCAGGCGAGACCCGGATCGCGGGGCCTCGGGAGATGCCGGCGCGCCAGACCGTATGGACCTTGTGCGCCTCGAACAGCCGGCGCTGCACCTTCTGGGCGTCGGCGTCCGTGGCCATGCCCTTCAGGCGGAAACTGGTCACGGCGCAGTAGCGGGCCGGATCGTCTGGCACGCAGATCTCGACATTGGGGAGATCGGCGACGGCGTTGACCCATCGGTTCCGCAGCTTCCGCATCCTGGCCTCCTTGGCCGCGGCGCCTACGGCGAAGTGAAAGTCCACGGCGGTTGGGATGGTCATCACCGCCGCGAAATTGACGGTCCCCGGCGCCACCCGGGTGTTGATGTCATCGGCGGGCTGGTTGTGGTTCTCATAGGCGATATCGATATCGGCCAGCCGCCCCTTGCGGATGTACAGGGCGCCCGTGCCCAGGGGCGCTGAGGTCCACTTGTGCACCGACCAGCCGACGAAATCGGCGCCCAGGTCGGGGATCTGGAAGTCGATGCAGGCTACTCCGTGGGCGGCGTCCACCACCGTGTCGACCCCGCGCGCCCGGGCCATGGCGACGATCTCTCGAACCGGTGTGACCAGCCCCGTACGGTTGGACACCTGCGTGACCAGGAGCAGCTTGGCCTCCGGCGTGGCCTTCAGCACCGCTTCATAGGCCGCCAGGATGTTGGCGGTGGTGGCGGGCTCGGGCATGGCGAACTTCACCACCCTGGCGCCGCGATGGGTCCCCAGCCACTGCATGGCCGCGAGCATGGCGTCATAGTCCAGATCGCAGCAGATCACCGCGTCTCCAGCCTTCAGAGGCCTGTAGTTGACGATCAGCATTTGCAGGGCGTCCGCCCCGCTGCGGGCGATCGCGATCTCGGCGGGCGAGGCCCCGACCTGGCGCGCGACGGCCGCCTGGGCTCGCGCGGCCTCGGTGGTCCAGCCCTCGCCGCCGGGCAGGACATTGCGGGCCCACACGGCGTTGGCGCTGTTCACCAGAGTGGTGTTGCGCGCAAACGCCTCGGCGACGACGCGAGGCATCATGCTCCAATAGCCGGCCTCCAGGTTGTGGACGCCGGGCATGACGTCGAATTGCGCCGGCAGGTCGTCCGCGGAGATGGATCCCGCCGCCAGCGCGGGCGCGGCCCAGGTCAGGCCGGGCGCGGCCGCCGCCAACAGCCCTGGCCCGCAGGCCGCGGCGGATTTCAGGAACAGGCGGCGGTCGGGGTTCGGCATGGGCGGGTCCTGGCGGGTGTCAGGACCCAACAGGACCGTCGGCGCAGGCCGCGACAAGCGTCACGCGCGGCGGCGCGTACGATTGTGCCCAGACGGTCAGGGTTTGGGCGCAGCCTGCCGCAAACCCGGTGGCTCAGTCTGATCTTGCGGAGAATGGCGCACCCGACACGATTCGAACGTGTGACCTTTGCCTTCGGAGGGCAACGCTCTATCCAGCTGAGCTACGGGTGCGTGCTGAAGCGGAAGGGGCTTCTAGCGGAAAGATCGGGGAAGCGAAAGTCTAGACCGCAGCCGGCGCCGGCTGGGTGGTGAGCGAGACGAACACGTCCTCCAGGTCCGGGTCTTCGGTGGCGATATCCTTGATGTGCAGGCCGGCCCCGCGCACGGCGGCGAGCACCTGTTCGACGCTGGACTGGCCGGTGCGATAGGTCACCTGGAAGGCGCCGCCATTGCGCAGCTTGGTCTCGAAGCCCGCCAGCTGCGGGGCCTCCGCCATCGGCTCCTCCGGCGTCACCACCACGGCGCGGGTGTCCATGCGGGCCAGGAGCGTCGTGGTCGGCTCGCAGGCGACCACCTGGCCGCGGTTGATGATGGCGATCTGGTCGCAGAGCTCCTGGGCCTCTTCGAGGTAGTGGGTGGTGAGCACGATGGTCACGCCCTTGGCGTTCAGCTCCAGCACATAGCGCCACAGCTGGCGGCGCAGCTCGACGTCCACCCCGGCGGTGGGCTCGTCCAGGATCAGCACCGGCGGATTGTGCACCATGGCCTTGGCGACCATCAGGCGGCGCTTCATGCCGCCCGACAGCTGGCGGACATAGGCCTGGGCTTTGTCGGCGAGGCCCAGCGCGGTGAGCAGCTCCATGGTCCGGCGCTCAGACGGCGGCACGCCATACATGCCGGCCTGGACCTCCAGCGATTCCTTGGGCGTGAAGAAGGGGTCGGCGGCGATTTCCTGCGGCACCACGCCGATGGCGGCGCGGGCGTCGCGCGGGCGCTCGTCGATGTCGCGGCCCCAGATCAGCACCTTGCCAGAGGTTTTCTTGGTCAGGCCGGCCAGGGTGTTGATGAAGGTCGACTTGCCCGCGCCGTTGGGGCCGAGCAGGCCGAAGATCGAGCCGCGCGGGATCTTCAGGTCGATGCCCTTGAGCGCCTGCATCTCCGGGCTGGTCTTGGTGGCGGGATAGGTCTTCACCAGGCCCTGGGCCTCGATGGCGTAGTCGGGAAGGCTCATGCGGACCTTGAGGAAATCACTGGATCAAATGGCGTCATTGACGTCGAAAGGGGTGCTCGCATACCTAGGCCCGCAGACGCCGCTCGCCAAGCTTCGTCGCCGGAGAATTCCATGGCCAAAGCCCCGACCCAGCCCACCACCGCCGAGACCTCGGTCCCCGTGGGCCCCGCGCCTGAGACCATCACCGTCCACTCGCACCGCGTGGCCTGCGACGGCGTCGGCGG
The DNA here is from genome assembly GCF_042679085.1 of Phenylobacterium conjunctum. Taxonomy (NCBI): domain Bacteria; kingdom Pseudomonadati; phylum Pseudomonadota; class Alphaproteobacteria; order Caulobacterales; family Caulobacteraceae; genus Phenylobacterium; species Phenylobacterium conjunctum. Next base: position 51,315 of record NZ_JBHTLQ010000021.1, read on the forward strand.
CGCGCTTGGCCACCCGCGGGTCTTCCTGGAGATGGGCGCCTCGGGCTTTGTCGAATGCCCCTATTGCGATCGCCGCTTCGTCCTGGCCCACGGCGACGAGGGCCATGAGGACGAGCTGAAGGCGCCGGGCGTCTACGAAGGCTCGCACGGCCACTAAGCCTTGCCCTCCGGCAGCTGACACCAGGGTGGCGGCAGCCGTCTGTCGAGGTCCGGTTTCCGCGAGCGTGTCACGACGCCAGGCCCCATATCGTCCAGGCTGAAACGCCAATGGGGACGAGCATGAGCCACGCCGCGACCTTCCACGCCCTGCACAAGGGCCCCGATATCCTGATCCTGCCCAATGCCTGGGACGCCGCCAGCGCCGCGATCATGGCCGATGCGGGCGCCAGGGCCGTGGCCACCTCCTCGGCGGCGGTAGCCTGGGCGCACGGCTATGCCGACGGCGACCACCTGCCGGTCCCGATCCTGATCCGGGCGCTGGAGGAGATCGCCCGCATCTTGCCGGTTCCCCTGACCGCCGACATCGAGGGTGGCTATACCGACGACCTCGCCACCCTGGCCGAGACCATCCGCGCGGTGATCGGCGCCGGCGCCGTCGGGATCAATCTGGAGGACGGGACCCGCGATCCTGACCTGCACGCCCGCAAGATCGAGGCGGCGCGCAAGGCTGCGGCCGGCGCCGGGGTCGACCTGTTCATCAACGCCCGCACCGATGTCTATCTGAAGCGCCTGGTCCCGGCCGAGCAGGCCGAGGCCGAGGCGGTGCGCCGGGCGGGCCTCTATGCGGGCGCGGGCGCCAGCGGGATCTTCATCCCCTTCGCCAATGACGCCGCCCTGATCGGCCGGCTGGCGGCGGCTGTGGCCCTGCCCCTGAACATCATGGGCTTCGCGGGCGTGCCGAAGGCCGCGGACCTGCAGGCCCTCGGCGCGCGCCGCCTGTCCTCGGCCACGGGCCTGTTCCGGGCGGCCTTCGCCACGGTGAAGCGCGTGACGGAAGCTTTCCTCGCCGACGGCGATCCCGACGCGGTGGCCCAGGCGGCGCAGGGCGCCCCGGATCTGAACGCCCGGTTCGGCTGAACCCGCCTGGCGACCCAGCTGTGTCATCCCGGTTTTCGCGTCAGCGAAAGACCGGGACCCATAGACACCGATCCATCCTGCAAACTCCCGCCCATATGGGTCTGGGACAAGCCGCTGGCGCGGCTTTCCGGGATGACATCGGCGCAAGTCCTGAGCGTGGCCAGAGACCTGTCAGCAGCCTGCGCATTCCTTGGCGCTGAGGCGTGACCCGGGACGCGGTCGGCCCTATCTTCGGCCCATGACCGATCTTGCGCCCGACGCCGCCCTGCCCGATCTGCCCCGCCTCGCCACCCAGGACGGCCCGGCCACGCGGCTGTACCTGATCGACGCCTCGGGCTTCATCTTCCGGGCCTTCCACGCCCTGCCGCCCCTGACCCGCAAGACGGACGGTCTGCCCATCGGCGCCATCTCCGGTTTCTGCAACATGCTGTGGAAGCTGCTGGTCGAGATGAAGGCCCAGCCGGACGGCCCGACCCACCTGGCCGCGATCTTCGACCACTCCGAGAAGACCTTCCGCAACCACCTGTACGACCAGTACAAGGCCCACCGCCCGCCGCCGCCAGAGGACCTGATCCCGCAGTTCCCCCTGGTGCGCGAGGCCGCCCGGGCCTTCGGCGTCCCGGCCCTGGAGCTGCCCGGCTATGAGGCCGACGATCTGATCGCCGCCTATGCCTGTAAGGTGCGCGACGCCGGCGGCCTGGTGACCATTGTCTCCTCGGACAAGGACCTGATGCAGCTGGTCGGCGAGCGGGTCTCCATGCTCGACACCATGAAGAACCTGCGGATCGGCCCGGAACAGGTGATGGAGAAGTTCGGGGTGTCCCCGGACAAGGTGGTCGACGTCCAGGCCCTGTGCGGCGACAGCGTCGACAACGTGCCGGGCGCGCCGGGCATCGGCATCAAGACCGCCAGCGCCCTGATCAACGAGTATGGCGACCTCGACACCCTGTTGGCCCGGGCCGGCGAGATCAAACAGCCCAAGCGCCGCGACACCCTGATCGAATTCGCCGACCAGATCCGCCTGTCGCGCCAGCTGGTCCAGCTGGACTGCGACACCCCCCTGCCGGTTCCCCTGGAAGACCTGGTGGTGGCCGAGGCCGACGCCGACGTGCTGGCCAAGTTCCTGGACGAGATGGAGTTCCGCACCCTGGCCCGCCGGGTCAGCGGCGGCGGCCAGCCCTCGTCCAGCCTGGCCGCGGCGCCGGGCGGGTCGCCTGCGCCCACGCCCCTGCCGGTGGCCGATCAAGGCCCCATCGACGTCACCAAGTATGTCTGTGTCCGCGACCTCGAAACCCTGAACGCCTGGGTGGACAAGGCCCGCGCCAAGGGGATCGTCGCCTTCGACACCGAGACCGACGCCCTGTCCTCGGCCAACGCCGGGCTGGTGGGCGTGTCCCTGGCCGTCGCGCCGGGCGAGGCCTGCTACATCCCGCTGGGCCACGAGCACGAAGGGGGGCTCGCCTTCGACGCCCCCGCCGACCTGGAGCAGATTCCTCTGGCCGACGCCATCGCGGCCCTGAAGCCGATGCTGGAAGATCCGGGCGTCCTGAAGGTGGCCCAGAACGCCAAGTACGACATGGCGGTCCTGTCCCGCTACGGCGTCCGCGTGGCGCCGGTCGAGGACACCATGCTGATCAGCTATGTGCTGGAGGCCGGGCTGCACAATCACGGCATGGACGAGCTGTCCAAGCTGTGGCTCGGCCATTCGCCGATCCCGTTCAAGCAGGTCACCGGGACCGGCAAGGCCCAGAAGAGCTTCAAGCACGTCGCCCTGGAGCCGGCCACCTGCTACGCCGCCGAGGACGCCGACGTCACCTTGCGCCTCTACGAGCTGTTGCGGCCCCGCCTGCCGCGCGAGGGCCTGCTGAGCGTCTACGAGACCCTGGAGCGGCCCATGGCCGGGGTGCTGGCCGATATGGAATGCGCCGGCATCCGCATCGACCCCGAGCGCCTGCGCCAGCTGTCCAACGACTTCTCGGTCCGCATGGGCGAGCTGGAGGCCGAGGCCCATCGCCTGGCCGGACGACCGTTCAACCTGGGCAGCCCGAAGCAGATCGGCGAAGTGCTGTTCGGCGAGATGGGCCTGACCGGCGGCAAGATGACCGCCACCGGCGCCCAGTCCACCGACGCCTCCATGCTCGAGGAGCTGGCCGCCCAGGGTCACGCCCTGCCGCGCGTCCTGCTCGACTGGCGCCAGCTGTCCAAGCTCAAGGGCACCTATACCGACGCCCTGATCGCGGCGGTGAGCGAGCGGACCGGCCGGGTGCACACCTCCTACGCCCTGGCCGCCACCACCACTGGGCGGCTGTCCTCGTCGGACCCGAACCTGCAGAACATCCCGGTGCGCACCGAAGAGGGGCGCAAGATCCGCAAGGCCTTCGTGGCCGAGCCGGGCAAGGTGCTGATCAGCGCCGACTATTCGCAGATCGAGCTGCGCCTGCTTGCCCACATCGGCGACATCCCGCAGCTGAAGAAGGCCTTCCAGGACGGCCTGGACATTCACGCCTCGACGGCGTCCGAGATGTTCGGCGTGCCGATCGAGGGCATGCCGTCCGAGACGCGGCGCCGCGCCAAGGCGATCAATTTCGGCATCGTCTACGGCATCTCGGCCTTCGGCCTCGCCAACCAGCTGTCGATCCCGCAGGACGAGGCGGGCGCCTATATCAAGACCTACTTCGAGCGCTTCCCCGGCATCCGGGCCTATATGGACCGCACCAAGCAGGCGGCCCGGACCCAAGGCTTCGTGACCACCATCTTCGGGCGCAAGGTCAATATCCCGGCGGTGAAGTCCAAGTCGGCGGCCGAGCGGGCCTTCGGCGACCGGGCGGCGATCAACGCCCCGATCCAGGGCGCCGCCGCCGACATCATGCGCCGGGCCATGATCCGCATGCCGGACGCCCTGAAGGAGGCCGGCCTGTCCGCCACCATGCTGTTGCAGGTGCACGACGAACTGGTCTTCGAGGCGCCGGAAGCCGAGGCCGAGGCGACCATCGCGGTCGCCAAGCGCGTCATGGAAAAGGCTGCTCTACCCGCCGTGGAGATCAGCGTCCCGCTGGTCGTCGAAGCCCGCGCCGCCGCCAACTGGGACGACGCGCACTAGGGCGTCCCAGCCCCAGGCGTGCCTAAGCGGCGGTTCTCGCCTATATAGCCCGGAGATGACCCGTCCGTTCCTGAAGATGAACGGTCTCGGCAACGACTTCGTCGTGGTCGAGGCCCGCACCGCCCCCTTCGATCCGACCCCGGAGGAGGTGCGCAAGATTTGTGACCGGACCGACGGGATCGGCTGCGACCAGCTGGTCTCCCTCGAGCGCTCCTCCAAGGGCGACGCGCGCGTCCGGTTCTGGAACGCCGATGGCGAAGAGGTCGGCGCCTGCGGCAACGCCTCGCGCTGCGTGGGCTGGCTCTTGATGGAGGCCGGCCAGACAGACTCAGCCGTCCTGGACACCCGCGGCGGCCTGTTGCACGCCAGCCGCGCCGGGGATCACCGGGTCTCGGTGGATATGGGCGAGCCGCGGCTGGATTGGACTGAGATCCCGCTCGCCGAGGAGATGGACACCAAGGGCATTGAGCTGCAGGTCGGGCCCATCGACAATCCGGTCCTGCACACGCCGGGCTGCGTCTCCATGGGCAATCCGCACGTGGTGTTCTTCGTGCCCAACGCCGAGGCGGCGCCGGTGCGCGAGGTCGGGCCGCTGATCGAGCATCACTTCCTGTTCCCCGAAGGCGTCAACGTCGGCTTCGCCCAGGTGAAGAGCCGCGACCGCATCCGCCTGCGCGTCTGGGAGCGGGGCGCCGGCCTCACCAAGGCCTGCGGCACCGGCGCCTGCGCCGCCCTGGTCGCCTGCGCCCGCCGGGGCCTGTCCGACCGCAAGGCGACCCTGGAGTTGGACGGCGGCGAGCTGGTCATCGAGTGGCGCGAGACCGACGGCCACGTCATCATGACTGGACCCTTGGAGATTGAATTTACAGGGAATTTGCCTTGAGTTCCCACGCCGAAGATACGGTCGTCCATGTTGACGTCAAAGCCGGCGACGACGTCTCGATCGTCACCTTCGGCTGCCGGCTGAACGCCTATGAGAGCGAGGTCATCCGCAAGCGCGCGGCCGAGGACGGTCTGACGGACGCGGTGGTCTTCAACACCTGCGCGGTGACCGGCGAGGCGGTGCGTCAGGCCCGCCAGGCGATCCGCAAGGCCCGCCGCGAGCGCCCCGGCGCCAAGCTGATCGTCACCGGCTGCGCGGCCCAGATCGACCCAGGCGCCTTCGCGGCCATGGCCGAGGTCGATCTCGTCCTGGGCAACGCCGAGAAGTCCCAGGCCGGCGCCTATGCGCCGACTGCTGAGCCGATGCGCGTCCGGGTCAACGACATCATGAGCGTGCGGGAGACCGCGGGCCACCTGATCGACGGCCTGAAGGACCGGGCGCGGGCCTATGTCGAGGTCCAGAACGGCTGCGACCATCGCTGCACCTTCTGCGTCATCCCCTATGGACGCGGCAATTCCCGCTCGGCGCCGGCCGGCGAGGTGGTGGAACAGGTCCGCAGACTGGCGGCAGAGGGCTATCGCGAGGTGGTGCTGACCGGGGTCGATGTGACCAGCTGGGGCGCCGACCTGCCGGGCCAGCCGACGCTGGGCCAACTGGTGGCGCGGATCCTGAAGCTGGTGCCCGACCTGCCACGATTGAGGCTCTCCTCCATCGACGCGGCCGAGATCGACCCTGACCTGTTGAAGGGCTTCGAGGACCCGCGGCTGATGCCCTATCTGCATCTGTCCCTGCAGGCGGGCGACGACATGATCCTGAAGCGGATGAAGCGCCGGCATCTTCGCGCCGACGCTCTGAAGCTGATCGCCGATGTCCGGGCGGTGCGGCCTGATGTCGCCTTCGGCGCCGACCTGATCGCCGGCTTCCCGACCGAGACGGACGAGATGTTCGAGAACACCCTGAAGCTGGTGGACGAGGCGGGCCTGGCCTTCCTGCACGTCTTCCCCTTCAGCCCGCGGCCCGGCACCCCGGCGGCGCGGATGCCGCAGCTGCAGCGGCCGGTGATCAAGGCCCGCGCGGCGCGGCTGCGCGAAGCGGGCCAGGCGGCGCTTCAGCGTCACCTGGCGGCCCAGGTCGGCCGGACCCTCTCAGGGCTGGTGGAAAAGGGCGGGATCGCCCGGGCCGAAGACTTCACCGAGATCGCCTTCTCGGGCGAGGCCAAGGTCGGCGGGATCGTGACGCTAAGGGTCACCGGCGTCGAGGCCGGCCGGCTGACGGCCGAGCTGGCCTAGTCTTCGCGGCCCGGGAAGCCCGGCAGGGTCCAGTTCCACAGGATCGCCCCGGCCCTGACCCCGAAGGCCGCCCCGGCGCCGATCAGGCCGGCGGGCAGACCGGGAAGCCCGAAGCCCCGCAGGATGACGAACAGGCCCGCGCCGACCACGGCGCAGGTCACATAGATCTCCCGTTTCAGCAGCACCGATTCCTCGTGCGCCAGGACATCCCGGATCACGCCGCCGAAGCAGGCGGTCAGCACGCCCATGACCATGGAGGGCAGGGCCGGCGCCCCCAGCGCCAGGGCCTTGGCCGCGCCGACAACGCTGTAGGCGGCCAGGCCCACGGCATCGAGCCACAGCAGCACCCGCTGGCGCCCTCGGCCCAGCCCGGTGAGCCAGATCACCAGGGCCGCGGTCAGGCAGGCGGCGAGGTAGCCCCAGCGGTCGATCCAGAACACCGGCGCGCCCAACAGCAGGTCGCGCAGGGTCCCGCCCCCGACCCCGGTGATGGCCGCGAAGAAGCCGAAGGTGACGATATCGTGCTTGCGGCGCGCGGCCGCCAGCGCCCCGGTGGCCCCGAAGACCGCCACGGCCGCATAGTCGAGCCAGACAAGGGCGTGCGCGATCCGCTCATCCATCACGCCTGCTCTATCCCGCCTGCGCGCGAGCCGCTAGAAGCAGGCTCATGACCGAACCGAAGAAGGGCTGGTTCCAACGCCTCACCGACGGGCTGTCGCGCTCGTCGAAGGCGATGACGGAACAGGTGGTCTCCACCTTCACCAAGCAGCCGCTGGACCAGGCCAAGCTCGACGAGCTGGAAGAGATGCTGATCGAGGCCGATCTCGGCCCGCACTCGGCCGCGCGCATCACCGCCCGCTTCGCCGAGGAGAAGTTCGGCAAGAGCGTCGATGAGGCCGAGATCAAGGAAGCCCTGGCGGAAGCCATCGGCGATGAGCTCTCCAACCGCCAGGGCCGCTTTGATCCGCTGGTCGGACCTCGGCCCTATGTGGTGCTGTTCATCGGGGTCAACGGCTCGGGCAAGACCACGACGCTCGGCAAGATCGCCTCGGACCTGAAGGCGCGGGGCGCCAAGGTCCTGGTGGTGGCCGGCGACACCTTCCGCGCCGCCGCCGTTGAACAGCTCAAGGTCTGGGCCGAGCGGGCGGGCGTCGACTTCATGTCGCGGCCGATCAACTCCGACGCGGCCGGGCTCGCCTTCGACGCCGTGCAGCGGGCCAAGGACGAGGCCTATGACGTGGTGCTGATCGACACCGCCGGCCGTCTGCAGAACAAGCAGGGCCTGATGGACGAACTGCACAAGGTCATCCGGGTGATCAAGAAGGTCGATCCCGAGGCCCCGCACGAGACCCTGCTGGTGCTCGACGCCACCGTGGGCCGCAATGCGCTGGCCCAGGAAAACATCTTCGGCAACCAGATCGGCGTCTCTGGCATTGTCATGACCAAGCTGGACGGCACCGCCCGCGGCGGGGTGCTTGTGCCCGTGGCCCAGGCCTCCGACAGCCCGATCAAGCTGATCGGGGTGGGCGAGGGGATCGAGGACCTGCAGCCCTTCGACGCCCGCGCCTTCGCCCGCTCCCTGGTGGGTCTGGAGAACGGCCAGTGACCCTGTCGCCCAAGCACCGCAAGTGGATCACGGCCTTCGTCGACTACGGCTGGCCCTTCGCCTTCCTGATCACCCTGCTGGTCACCCACGACATGATGAAGGCCACCTGGGGCATGGTGGCCGGCGCCGCCGTAGCCCTGGCGGTGGGCCTGATCGTCGAGCGCCGCATCGCGCCCCTGCCCCTGGCGGCGGGAGGCCTGTCGCTGATCCTGGGGGGGCTGGCGCTCTACACCCACGATCCGCGTTTCATCAAGATTCGCCCCACGGTCTCGGGCGTCGCCTTCGGCGGCTTCCTGATCATCGGGGTGATGATGGGCAAGAACCCCTTGAAGGCCATCCTCAGCATGGCCTTCCAGATGTCGGACGAAGGCTGGCGCAAGCTTGCCTGGCGCTACGGCGTCTTCTTCCTCGCCACGGCGGTGGTGAACGAAATCGTCTGGCGCACCCAGTCCGACGTCACCTGGGCCCTGTTCAAGTTCCCCGGCCTGTCGATCATCCACGTGCTGTTCGGCTTCAGCCAGGTGCCGCTGATGATGAAGTACGCCCACGTCAGCGAGCCGCCGCCGGTGCCGCCGGTCGAGTAGACCGCCCACGGACTGTCTGTCGTCAAACCGACGCGATCAGCCTATAGCTTGCAGACGCTATCCAGGCGGCGAGGGCGTGCGGATGTCGAAGGCGAAGTCGGCGAAGTCAGGCGGGCTGCCCGCCCTGGACAAGTCTCCCAGTCATCTTCTGCACCGGGCGCTACAGGTGGCGCTCGATCTCTATGCCGAGGAGTTTGGTCCCGGCGGCCTGACCCAGCGCCAGTATGCGGTGCTGTCGGCGGTGGCGACCCAGGACGGCCTGACCCAGACGGACCTGGTGCGGATCACCGGCATCGACCGCTCGACCCTGGCCGACATGGCCGCCCGCATGATCACCAAGGGCCTGCTGGAGCGGCAACGCTCGGCCTCCGACGCCCGCGCCAACGCCGTCAGCCTGACGGAGGCGGGTCGCGCCGCGCTCGAAGACGCCCAGCCGAAGATGGCGGCGGTGGACGCCCGGCTGCTGAAGCTGCTGTCCGGTGGCAAGCGCGACGCCCTGACCGGGCTGCTGCGCGACCTGGTCAAGGGTGGGGATGAGGCCGCGGCGCCCGAGGCGGTCAAGCCGCCGAAGCCGCCCAAGCCCGAGAAGGTCAAGAAGGCCAAGGCGGACAAGAAGCCCAAGGCCGAGAAGCCGGCCAAGTCCCCGAAGCCTGAGAAGGCCGACAAGCCGAAGAAGGCGAAAAAGGCCGCCTAGACCTTGATGTCGAGGATCGAGCCGGGCCGCAGGATGCGGGTCGGTGGCTCAGCCGGCAGGGTCGCCGGTATTTTCGGAACATAGGCCGCCCGGGCGGCGGCGGGCGAGGCGGTGCGGAGCGGTGCGGCGGCTTGCGTCGTCTGGGTCTGCGCCGCGCGCGTGGCCTGGCCCGAGCCTTGGGCGGAGGCCTGAGGTTGCGGCTGGGCCGCCTGGCCCTGGGCCTTGCCGAGGGCGGCTTCGAAAAAGGCGCGCTGGGCCGCGGACCGGGCCTGGTTGTTGGCCGGGTTCTGAAGTTGCGGATTGACCGGCGTGAAGTTCGGTCGGATCGGCGCGGCCATGGGACCCCGGAAACATGGTTAACGAGACCCTAGCCTCGTTGGCGCGTCCGAAAATATGGTTAACGCGGCGCCTTCGCCAGCATGGCCTGGGCGATCTCCGCGGTCAGGGGACCGGAGTGCTTGTCGAGGATCATCCCGTCGGCGCCGACCAGATAGGTCTCGGGCACGCCAGTCACCCCCAGCTCGATCCCGGCGCGGCCGTCGCGGTCCACGAGGCGCGCGTCATAGGGGTCGCCCAGACGGGCCAGGAAGGCCTCGGTATTGGGCGGGGCGTCCTTGTAGGCGATGCCGACGATGCGAACGTCCTGGCGCTTCAGCTCGACCAGCACCGGCGCCTCGATCTCGCAGGGCGCGCACCAGGAGGCGAAGACGTTGACCAGCACCGGACCCCTGGCGGCGTCGGCCAGGCGCACGGGCCGGCCGTCGTCGAGGCTGGGCAGGGAGACCTCCGGCAGCGGCTTGCCCACCAGGGCGCGCGGCTCGACCTTGGGATCGTGGTTCAGCCCATAGACGCCGAACAGCAAGGCGAGCGCGGCCAGCACCGCCAGGGGCGCGAAGGCCAGCCAGCGGTTCACGGGCGCGGATCCGTCTGGGCGTCCTTGGCCGCGGTCAGCTCCTCATAGCGCCGACGCCAGCGGCGGGCGTGGGCCAGGCTGGAGGCGATCATGGCGACAAAGGTCACGGCGGTGATGGCGAAGGCCGGGCCGATGAAGGCGGCGTACTTGCCAGTGAACAGGTCGTGCATGGCCTAGCCCCTCGCCAGCCGAAGCGCGGCGGCCTCGGCCCGGCGCCGCCAGACCTCGCCGCGGATCCGCACCAGCCACAGGGCGCCGAAGGCGGCCGTATAGGCCAGGCCCATCAGCAAGAGGGGCGTCAGATAGACCGGGTCCAGCGCCGAGCCGCCCTTGCGGAACACCGACGCGCCCTGGTGCAGAGTGTTCCACCAGTTCACCGACCAGTGGACGACGGGCAGGTTGATCAGGCCGACCAGGGCCAGGATGGCGCCGGCCCGCGAGGCCTTGGTCTCATCGTCCAGGCTGGCGCGCAGGGCCATATAGGCCAGGTAGAACAGGAACAGCACCAGGACCGAGGTCAGGCGCGCGTCCCACACCCACCAGGCGCCCCACATGGGCCGGCCCCAGAGTGAGCCGGTGATCAGGGCCAGGCCCGTGAAGGCGGCGCCGAGCGGCGCGGCGGCCTGGGCGGCGGCGTCGGCCAGGGCGTGGCGGAACACCAGGGCCAGGAAGCTGGCGATCCCCATACAGACATAGACGAACATGCTCAGCCAGGCGGCCGGCACGTGGATGAACATGATCTTGACCGTGGCGCCCTGCTGGTAGTCCTCGGGCGCCGTGAAGCCCAGCCAAAGGCCGGCGACGGCGAGGGCCACGGCGATGGCCCCGATGAGGGGCGCGGCCCAGCGCGAGAACGCCATGAACCGCTCGGGATTGGCCAGGAAGGCGGGGGCGGGGATCATGCTCGCCGATTAGCCCCGCCTCGCGCGCGGGGCAATGGGATATAGATCAAGCGACGGGTCCCGGGGCGGGCTTGACCCCGGAACCCGCCGTCGCACGCATCGCCGGTCCCGCGACTGGAGGGACGGGACCGGCGGTGTTCCAGTCAGCCCCGGTGACCGACGCCCATGCCCTTGGGACCCATGCCCTGGCCGTGGCGGCCGCCCATGCCGGGCGGGGGCAGGGCGTCAAAGGCCTTCTTCTGGGCCGGGTTCAGCTGGGCGTAGAAGGTGCGGATGGCCTGCATCCGCTTGTCCATGGCGGCCTCGCGTTCGGCCCGATGGGCCTGCATGGCGTCCAGCCGCTGCGGCGTGGTCAGGCCGGCCATCTTCTCGCGCTCTCCCCGCATCTTCTCCAGGCCCCCTTCCGGCGGCTTCATGGCGGCGATGAAGGCCTGCAGGGCCGGCTCCTGGGCCGGGGTCAGTTGCAGCACATCACGCAGGTGGCCGGCCATGCGCTCGGCGCGTTTGGCGGGGTCCATGCCGGGCATGCCGCCCATCGGGCCATGGCCGTGCGCCTCTTCCATGCCGCCGGGCGGCGGCTGGGCGATGGCGACGCCGGCGGCGCCGAGGGTCAGGATCGAGGCGCCCAGCAGCACAGGGCGAAGGATTTTCAAGGTCATGGAAGGTCTCCGTTACGCCATCCCCACGACGTCAAACGGTCTGTTCCCGGGTTTCCGTCGCCGGCCGACCTTAAGCTTTCGTCATGTTCAGCTGAGCGCGTTGCGGCAGGCGGCGGCCATGGCGACCGGCCCCAGGGCCACGGCGGCGGCGGCGTAGGCGGACAACAGGGTGAAGCCGGCCCGCCAGGGCAGGCCCGAGGCGAAGGCGTCTAAGGCTCCGCCGCCGAAGATCACCGGGGGCACGAACAGCGGCAGGACGATCACGGCGGTCAGCAGTCCGCCCCGCCGCGCCCCCAGGCTGAGCGCCGCCCCGATCCCGCCGGTGAAGGCGAAGGCCAGGCCCCCGACCAGGGCGCCGGCCAGGATCAGCGGGGCCAGCGCCACCGGCCCGCCGAGCGCGATG